>JALYIF010000333.1 GCA_030775925.1 Vulcanimicrobiota bacterium
TCGTCGTGCATGACGGGAATATCCAACGCTTCAATGAGCCGCCGCTCCACCTCAAAGCAGCGTGGCGCAGAAATATCTTCCAAATTGATTCCGCCAAACACCGGAGCGATGCGAATTACCGTCTCCACAATTTCATCAACGTCTTTGGTGTCCAGGCAGATTGGGAATGCGTCGATGTTGGCGAACTGTTTAAACAGCATTGCCTTACCTTCCATCACCGGCAAGGCGCCCAGCGGCCCGATATCGCCCAGGCCCAGTACGGCGGTCCCATCGGAAACGACGGCAACGCAGTTCCGCTTAATGGTTAATTGGAACGCCTTGGTCGGATCCGCCGCAATTGCCATCGACACGCGCGCCACACCGGGCGTATAGACCGTTGAAAGATCTTGGCGCGTTTTGACGGGGAATTTGGGTTGGACTGCGATCTTGCCGCCGAGGTGCGCAAGAAACGTGCTGTCCGAAATACTGATGATCTTAACGCCTTCAATGACCTCGACCGCTTTGCGGACGGCATTTCCGGTAACATCGGAATTCACCGTGACGGTCACATCCCGAACGAGTGAGGATTTACTCACCGAACGCATATCGACCGCTCCGATAACGCCGCCTGCATCGCCGATCGCCGCAGCAAGCATACTAAATGCGCCGGGCTCGTTCGGCATCTCAAGCCGCATAATGAGGGTGAATCCGATCGGTACTGGTGGCACAGAGTTTCCTTCCCTTAGTTCCCGCTCAGTGTCATCTCCGCGACACGAAACGACGGAGAGACAATCCCGGAATCGTGCCGCAGATCATTTGCGACACCGTCGAGGCCGGCCAGCATTTCTGCAAATGTCCCGGCAATGGTGAATTCTTCAATTGGATAGGCCAAGACACCGTCTTCAATGTAGAAGCCTCGCGCCCCCCGGCTATAGGTCCCCGTTGCATACTCGGTTGCAAATCCGATGGTATCCAAGATCAGCACGCCACGCGGAGTTCCGGCAATGAGGTCTTCGAGAGGCCGATCCCCGTTCTGCAGATAGAAATTATTGGGGCCGATACCCCCGCCGGAGGCGTTCGCCGTACTCTGCAGTCCTAAGCGCCGCGCATAGTAGCTATCCAGCATGAACGATTTGAGCACGCCCGCTTCAAATACAACCGTTTTTCGAGTTGGAACGCCTTCGCTGTCAAACGGCGAGGTGCCGAGGGCACCGGGAAGGCGCCCATCATCCACGATGGTGGCAAGCGAACTGCCAATACGATCGCCGATGCGGTCGGCGGCCCACGAATTTCCGACGGCAACATTCGAGCCACTCAGTGCGGTAAAAATGTCGCCGAGAACACCGGCTGCAACGTCGCGCTCAAAAATGACTGGAACGCGCATCGTGCGGGGCTTACGCGCGCCAAACATCTCAACGGTCCGCTTCACGGCGTGCCGAGCAACGGCGTCGGCTGCTTCCAGACCGTGGAGATGACGAGCCGCAGTGCCGTAGCTGCCGGTGCGTTTCGCATCCCCATCCTGTGCCACGGGACTTACGCTGCGGCTCGCGCGAGTTGTTTGATAGCTGCCCGCGATGCCGTGAGAGTTCGCGAGTATTGTTGTGGTAGCCGCATCTGAAATATGCGCGCCGTTGGAGTTCTGAACGCGCGGATCGGCTTGGCGGATCGTGCGCTCCATCGCGAGCGCCTCATCCAACTTGTCCTGCGGATTCCAACCCACAATCTCCGCGGAGTAGATATCCAAATCTTTGCCCAGATCTAATGGCTGCGGTTCTGGGAGACCGGCATGCACATCTTCAGCGACATACTTCGCACCGTCGACAAGCCGCTCAATGGCATCACCGAGCTCGGTTGGCTCAAAGTCTGAAGTCGAAAGCGTGGCGCGTTTTCCGTTGACGAAAACGCGCACTTGCATCGACTTGCCTTTGGACTGCTCGAGCTTCGTAATCGTGATGTCGCGCGCCTCGGCTGCAAAACGATCGCTGATGGTGATTCCAACTTCACATTGTGTGGCGCCGGCGTCGAGCGCATCGTTCACGACCCGCTGGGCAAATTCCAGGTAGGTCCCACTATCCGACATTTGAGCCACCCACGGTGATGCTTGAAATTTTCACGGTAGGCATCCCCACCCCCACCGGAACATATTGGCCACCCTTACCGCAGGTATAATGCCGGTTTGCCAATTTTCCATCTGCTGCAACGGCAGTTACGCGCGTCATAACCTCTGGGCCATTTCCAACGATCGTCGCGTTACGAACTGGTGAAGTGATCTTACCATCCTCGATGAGATAGCCTTCGGCCACCATGAAGACGAAATCCCCGCGGCTGATTTCTACCTGGCCTCCCGCAAATGACTTGGCATAAATGCCGCGTTTGGTCGATCTAATAATTTCATCAACATCCGACTGCCCGCTTGGCATATAGGTGTTGCACATGCGGGGCTGCGGCATCACGCGAAACGATTGGCGGCGTCCGTGGCCATTTGGCGCCACACCCATGAGGCGCGCATTGAGATGATCTTGCATGTAACCGCGCAAAATACCGCGCTCCACAAGCACGTTGTGGCTGCCCGGCGTGCCCTCGTCATCCACGGAAAGACTGCCGCGCTCATCGGGCAAGTTGCCGTCATCAAAAATGGTAACCAACTCACTAGCAACGCGTTCGCCGATGCGTCCGCTATATAAGGAAACGCCTTGGCGGTTGAAATCGCTCTCCAACCCATGTCCCACTGCTTCGTGCAGGAGCACGCCGCCGCCGCCGGCTCCGACAACCATCTCCATCTCGCCCGCCGGAGCTGGAACGGCCTCTAAATTCGTCATCGCAATGCGCGCAGCTTCGGTTGCAATCGATTCGGGGGTGCGATCGCGGTAATATCCGATCGACGTGCGACTGCCGTCGCCGATATAGCCCGTACCACGGTCTTCGCCGGATTTAGAAACTACTTGAACGCCCAGGGTAACTAAAGGCCGGTGGTCGTGCACCAGGCGCCCGTCGCTTGCGGCAATCCACACGTCTTGGAGTTCATCAATGACCGAAGCATTGACCGCAACGATACGCGGATCGAATGCGCGAGCCGTACTGTCGGCGCGTTCGAGTAACGACACATATTCCGAAGAATGTGCGTGCGTGTTTCGATTCGGATCGTACAGCGATGTGACGTGTTGTTGAGTAAGTGCCACAGTGTGATGCCCTGTATTGCGATCGTGCGCAATCAAGGACGCCATCTTGGCCGCGCGTTCGAGGGCGGATACGGAAAGATCATCAGAGTAGGCATATCCGGCCGACTCGCCGACAATCACGCGCACGCCAACGCCCTGTGAGACGCCGATGGCAGCTTCGTGAATCCGCCCGTCCTGCAGTCGAAACGCGCTGGAACGCCTCCGCTCGCAAAAGATATCCGCATAGTCACCGCCCCGGGCAAGCGCTACTGAAAGGAGGCGTTCGATTGTTTGCGGATCGAGCATTGTGAGGCGCTTTCTACCGGCCTTTTCAAAAGTCCGCCAATCGATCGACCGCGCGCGCAATTGCATCGTCGATCATCCATTGGTTTGCATTTGCGTCTACCAAAAACGCAAAAGCCAGCCGCCCGTGACGGTGAGTGCTCACATATCCGGCAAGCGCGTCGACGCCGGAAAGGTGACCGCTCTTAGCTCGCACCCGACCCATGGCTGTGCCAAAATGATAGAAGCGCACCGTTCCTTCAATGCCCCCGCGAGGCAATTCAAGATACAAGGGATTCCCGCCAGGCGTTCGTTCTTCTCGCGACAGAAGCGTCGACAAGGTGAGCGCGCTCACACGATTTGCAGCCGCCAATCCGCTTCCGTCAACCACCCGCATTTCGGAGACCGGAACCTGCAAGCTACGCAAGTAAGCGGCCTCTGCCTGCACGCCATGTTGATCGTCTCCCGCTACACTCTGCGAACGTCCCACCGTTCGCAATAGCTGCTCGGCGATGTGATTGTTGGACTCGAACAGCATCTTACGAACGATGAACCGCAATGGCGGCGATGGATGATCCCAAAGCACGGCCGCATGCGATCCAGCAATGCCACTGCGTCCCCCGCGCATGGTATCGATGCCCCGCGCTTCCAACATTGACTCCACCACATTTGCAACGTAGTTTGGAATTCGCGAGACCGGCAGATAGTAAATTGTTTGATGTCCCGATGCGGCGATTTGGCCAGTTACCGTATAGGCGTTTTCCGAGGCAAGCGGTGTAATGATCACCGAATTCGCGTAGCCCGAAGGGACCGTGACCACCGAACTCGTGAAGGTTACAACCCGATTTGGTGGCTCCAGCGTCACGCGCGCGGGCGCGCCGGCTGCCGCAGGCGACACGTGGAATTCAATCGTGTCTTGATCGAGCGATACAGCACTGGTGGCTGCCGAGAAACCTGAATAGGCATCGGCCGGGTCCCACAATGGATTGCGTTCGGGGCCGCCG
>JALYIF010000334.1 GCA_030775925.1 Vulcanimicrobiota bacterium
CTGTAGGCCTTCGGGGAGCGCGGCCTTCGAATTGGGATTGAGCGCGTATCCGGCGAGACTTGGCGGAACGACTGCACCTAGGCGGTTTGAATACAGGTAGATGACCGGCAGGTCGACCGATACAAGTTCCTGATAGCGCTTGAGCTGCGCTCGCGCTTCGGCTGGGGAAGACGCGGAGCGAGCGCGTTCGATTGCGTTGTCCACCTCGGTATTTTTGTAAGCTCCTAAGTTGTAGCCGCCTTGTTTGCGCGTCTGTTTTGAATCCACGCTTAGATAATCGTCAGGATAGGTGCTCAGAATTCTCCCGCGCAGAGCGACCGAAAACCGGAGATTGTGCAGGTCGCTAAAAAACGTGCCGATTTCCTCGTTTTCGAGTTCGCAGTCAATGCCGACGGCCTTAAGATTCGCCTGGATGAGTTCAGCGATGTTGGCTGCGACCGCATCGGTCGCGCCGCCGGTTTTTAAGACAAAATGTAGTGTCTTGCCGTCTTTAACGCGCACGCTGCCTTGCAAACGCCAGCCTGCAGCATCAAGGAGCTGTGCCGCGCGCTTTGGATCGTACGGATACTTCTGCGTGTCTGGGTTGTAATAGGGCGAGAAGGTGGGGAATGGACCATTTAAAATATCCGCTTGGCCGTTCATAATGCCGCGCACGATAAATTCACGATTGATTGCGAACATGATCGCTTGTCGTACCGGACGCTCCTTGAAAAATGCAATCTCCGGATCGGCAAAGTTTGGAAGCAACATGAAGGCCACGTTCCAAGGCCAATTCACAAAACGGTGATTGCCGCGTAGTCGAGTATGCACGCTCCATAGGTTGGGGGCAATGTCGGTAACGTCAACCTCGCCGGCGTCGACCGCGGCGTACAGCGAGTCTTGTTGCGGATAGACGCGAAAAGCAATTTGAGCTACCGTTGCGCGGGGGCCCCAATATGTTGGATTGGGCTCTAAGATCAAATACGAATCCGATACGTGCCGCTTGATGCGGAACGGCCCATTGACGATCGGCCTTTGCGCGAACGCGCTCTCCGAATTGAGATACGCCGCTTCTTGCGCAGATTCGGGCGGGTATTTTTGTAAAATGTGAGCTGGTAAAGGCAGCACGACTCCGAGCGCATTGCTTAAAAACGGTGGAGAAGCCGATGCGAGGCGCACCTCCACGGTTGAGGCATCGAGCTTGCGGACGGAACGCATCAGCGAAAAGGCTGCGGAATTGCCTTGGGTCACATTTGGATTGGCATTTACCCGGAGCGAAAAGATGACGTCGTCAACGGTGACCGGTCGACCGTCGCTCCACCGAGCGTTGTTGCGGATCGCTAACACATAGCGCCGGCCACGATCCTCGATCCGGATCTCCTTAACCAGGCTGGTCGAAAAGCGCGGCAGCAAGTTGGGCCCAATATCGATGAGTGGCGTGAATATCTGATATTCAATCATTGTAGCTGCTGAATTGTTGGAGGTGAGCGGATTGAAGCCGTCCGGCCCGGCGATCCAGCCGCAAATAAGCATAGTGTTGTCCCGGGTTTCGGCTCTTCGAGCATCGCAGCCGGTTAGCAATACGACGAAAACGATTATTGCGAAGCTAACGCGCAAGGTTTTCTCGCAGCCAGTCGCCGATGAAATTGAGGGCAGTTACCGTAAGGAGAATCGCGAGGCCTGGGGGTAAAATTAGCCAGTATGCCCCGGCGAATAAATCGCTCTGTGCGGCGCTAAGCATATTCCCCCAGGACGGTGTGGGCGGACGCACACCAATGGTTAAATATGATAACGCGCTTTCGGCCAGCATGGCGCCCGCCACAATGAACGTCGTGGTGGTAATGATCGTACCCACCGCATTGGGCAAAATGTGCCGGAACAGCACGCGCATATCGTTCGCGCCGATCGAGCGCGCTGCTTCCACGAAAAGCCGCTCCTTAAGCGAAAGCACCTCAGCGCGCACGAGTCGCGCCGGGCCGAGCCACGAGGTCACCCCAATGACGACGATCAGTGAAGCGAGGCTACCGTGAAACATGGCTGCTAAGAAGAGCAGCAAGAAGAGTGTGGGCAC
>JALYIF010000335.1 GCA_030775925.1 Vulcanimicrobiota bacterium
GGTCGTACAGGTCGAGCTTGCGGGCGCAGATGCAGAGAATCTCCGCGTCGCCGTCGACGAGCACAATCTGTTCATTCTTGGCCGGCGCGTGGACGCATCGCGGTTCATGCGCGGATCCTTTTTGCAAAAAGAGATCACGTACGGCGAGTTCATCAAAAAAATTCATTTGCCGGTCGCCGTGGAGTATGAAGCGGTCTCGGCGATCTATGGCGCGGGGATTCTCACGATTCAGCTACCGGTTGCGGCAACTGAGTATGTCCCGACTGCGCGCACCGAAATCCGAATGACTATCAAAAGGACCCTAGCGTAATTCATGGCCTCCACTAAAGATAAAGAAAAAACCACCAGTACCACGCACTTGATCGGCATCTTACCGCTCCAAGAAGCCGTGCTGTTCCCCAATACGGTCATTCCCCTGGCCGTCGTAAAGAAACCCGGAATTCAACTTGTTGAAGAAGCGCTGCGCGAGGGCCGTCCGATCGGGCTGACCGTGCTTAAGGATAAGGACACCGATAATCCGGGAACCGAAGACGTCCGCCGGATCGGAACCATCGGCACGATTCAAAAAATGCTCAAAGTTCCGGACGGGACGCTTCGGTGTATTGTCGCTGGGCAAAGCGTTTTCAAAATCGACCAGTTTGTACAGACCGACCCCTACATGGTTGCGGCCTACACCGAGTTGCCAGATATTACCAAAACTTCCGATGATCTCGTTGCGATGCATCGCAATCTGGCGGGGCTCTTTCAAAAGTTGCTCGGTTACCTTCCGCAAGCACCGCGTGAGATGGAGATGGAAGTCCAAAATATTACGGACCCAAATCTTCTAACGTATTTCGTCGCTTCTACCATGCGCTTGGAGACGAGCGATCGCCAAGCCATTCTCGAAGAACGCAACACCGAGAAACGTATGCGTAAGCTTACGATGCTGCTGACCAAAGAGTTGGAAGTCGTCGAACTGGGCCACAAAATTCAGTCCGACATCCAGCGCGAGATGGAGAAGAATCAGCGCGATTTCTATCTGCGCCAACAACTCCGTGCCATTCAGGAAGAACTTGGCGAATCCGATCCGCAGCAGGCAGAAACCAACGAATTGCGCGAGAAGATCGATGAAGCCAAAATGCCCGAGGACGCTAAGAAGGCAGCGGATCGGGAACTCGACCGGCTCTCGAAAGTGCCGCAAGCCTCACCGGAATATAGTGTCATCCGGACCTATTTGGATTGGCTCGTGCAGATGCCGTGGGGCAAAGAGACGAGCGACCAGATTGACATCAAGAATGCGCGAGTTGTTTTAGATGCCGATCATTACGATCTGGAAAAAGTAAAAGACCGAATCATTGAGTATCTCGCCGTAGGAAAACTCAAGAAAAAGCTTTCCGGCCCAATTCTGTGCTTTGTGGGGCCGCCGGGCGTCGGGAAAACCTCGCTTGGCCAATCGATCGCAAAAGCCATGGGGCGTAAGTTTGTGCGGTTGTCGGTTGGCGGTGTGCGTGACGAATCCGAAATTCGTGGGCATCGCCGTACCTACATCGGGGCTATGCCGGGAACAATCATTCGCGCGATTCGTGATTCTGGAACGCGGAATCCCGTTATGATGATTGATGAAATCGACAAGGTGGGCAGCGACTATCGTGGCGATCCGCAATCAGCGCTCCTCGAAGTGTTAGACCCCGAGCAAAACAACAGTTTTCGGGATCATTATCTCGACTTGCCGTTCGACTTGTCGCAAGTGCTCTTTGTCTGCACCGCCAATAGCCTCGATACGATTAGTCCGCCGCTGCGCGATCGCATGGAAATTATCCAGCTCTCCGGATATACCGAACTGGAAAAGATTCAAATTGCAAAGCGGTACTTGATTAAGAAGCAGCGTACCGCAAATGGTCTGAAAGACTCCCAAGCCCAGGTTGCCGATTCGGCCCTGCGGGCGATTATTACCGATTACACGCGAGAAGCGGGCGTGCGAAACCTCGAGCGCGAGATCGGAACGGTCTTTCGCAAGGTGGCTCGCAAAATTGCGGAATTTCCACGTTTCAAGGCGCGGATTAAGCCCGACAACTTAGTAGACTACTTGTCGAAGCCGCGCTTCTACAACGAAGTGAAGAAACGCGTTGCATCCATTGGCGTTTCTACCGGAATGTTCTACACGCCGGTCGGTGGCGATATTTTATTCATCGAATCGACCGCCATGCCGGGAACCGGCAAGCTTACCCTCACCGGGCAACTGGGTGATGTCATGAAGGAGAGCGCGACGGCTGCCGTGTCGTTCTTACGTTCGCGCTCGAGTGAGTTGGGCGTTCCGGAAGACTATTTCGGCAAGCACGATCTGCACATTCACGTGCCACAGGGCGCAATTCCGAAAGACGGGCCGTCGGCAGGTATCGCCATTGCAACGGCGCTTGCCTCAATGCTCACTGGACTCAAAGTTGATTCGGATTTAGCAATGACTGGCGAGATTACGTTGACCGGTCAGGTGTTGCCGATCGGTGGCCTCAAAGAGAAAGTACTGGGCGCAAAGCGTGCGGGGATTAAGAAAATTCTTCTGCCCAAACGCAACGAAGTCGATCTTGACGATATCCCTAAGGAAATTCGTGATTCGATGAGCTTTGTAGCGGTGGAAGAACTTTCCGAAGTATTCTTCAATGCGCTCGGCAAGCCGATCATCACCCCGGTTCTGCTTGGTCCCGAGCAAGCGCGTCGCTCGAGCAACGTCGTCCCCATTCGTCGCAGTGCCGTCAAGCGGGTGCGCGTGGATCGGAAGACACGCCGTGCGACTGGCCGCAAACGCTAATAAGAACGCCCGCCCCGGAGTGCTTCGTAAGGAGTGAGAATCCCGGGGCGGGCATTCTTGTTCGTAACGACGACGGCGCGGTGCCGGTTCCGAGCTTTTCATAGGCTCTGTTAAGTCTATGCCACTGGCAATGTGAATCGAGGGACTGAACGCTTGGTAGACAATCGTCCAGAGGTTATGCCGCATAACAAGAATCTGCTTTTTATACCCGGCCCCGTAACCGTGTCCGATG
>JALYIF010000336.1 GCA_030775925.1 Vulcanimicrobiota bacterium
GTCCATAGGTCGCAACGCCGCAGACGAGATCTTCATGAAAGGACGGAACGAAATGCAGCAATCGCTGCGCGGCGAGGCTTGCGGCATATTCTCGCGCCGCTTGGAAATCGGTTCCAAATTCGATCAATTCAGCGCCCAGTGCACGCATTGCCGCGTTCTTCTCTTTGGAGTTTCCATGTGGAACCACAATGGTTGCGGTTAGGCCGTTAAGTGCCGCAGCAAACGCAACACTCTGCCCATGATTGCCGCGCGTCGCCGAGATAACACCGGCGATCTGCGGCTCGCGTTCTTTGAGATTTTTCATGTAGATAATGCCGCCACGAATCTTGAACGCTCCGACGCGCGTATGATTTTCGTGTTTCACCCAGGCCTCTGCGCCCAAGCGTGCAGTGATCTGCGGCCAATGGTACTGCGGCGTCGGCGGAAGGACCCGATAGATCTCCTCCGCCGCCGCCTCTAGTTCTGCGAGCGACCTATCCAGTTTTGCGAGCCTTCAATTGGCGCAGGACGTACTGCAGAATTCCGCCGTGACGGTAGTATTCTGCCTCGTCGGGCGTGTCGATCCGCAGCAACGCTTTGAATGAGAGTGAGGCGCGCTCCGTATCGGTGACCTTCACATGGACGGTCATCCGCGGTTTGATCCCTGCTTCGATACCCGTGATGTCGAATGTCTCTTCGCCACTTAGCGCATAGGTCGTATGATCGGCTCCGTCCATATACTCCAGCGGAAGTATCCCCATGCCGATCAAATTGCTGCGATGGATCCGCTCGAACGATTCGGCGATGACCGCGCGAATGCCGAGCAGCATGGGGCCCTTAGCCGCCCAATCGCGCGACGAACCTGATCCATATTCTTTACCGGCGAGCACGATGAGTGGCGTTCCGTCGGCTTTATACCGCTGCGCGGCATCGAAGATCGACATGTGCGCATCATCAGGGAGGTAGCGCGTCATGCCGCCCTCTACGCCGGGCACAAGCAAGTTACGCAAACGCACGTTTGCAAAGGTGCCACGCATCATCACTTCGTGATTACCGCGACGCGCACCATAAGAGTTAAAATCACTGGCAGCCACGCCGTGATCCATGAGATATTTTGCGGCCGGTGAGGACTTGGCAATACTGCCGGCGGGTGAGATATGATCGGTCGTTACGCTGTCGCCTAACACCGCGAGCACCCGCGCGCCGGCGATATCGCGAACGGCACTTGGTTCGGGCAGCATGTTATCAAAATACGGCGGCTTCTTCACATACTCCGATTTGGGATCCCACGCATAGCGCTCGTCTCTGGGCACCTTGAGATCGGACCATTCTTTGTCACCTTTGAAAACGTCGCTGTAGCGGGATTCGAACATCTCTTGCGTAACCGATTCCGCAATCAGTTTGGTTATCTCTGCATTGCTTGGCCAGATGTCTTTTAAGTAGACGTCGTTGCCGTCTTTGCCGGTTCCAATCGGTTCCGTCGTAAGATCGATATCCATACGCCCGGCCAACGCATAGGCAACCACCAACGGCGGCGAGGCAAGATAATTTGCCCGCACTTGCGGGTGGATACGTCCCTCGAAATTGCGATTGCCCGAAAGCACCGCTGCAACAATAGTGTCTTGCTCGGCGATGGTTTCGGCAATCTCGGTAGGCAGCGGACCGCTATTCCCTATGCACGTCGTGCACCCATAGCCAACCAAATTAAAACCGATCGCATCGAGATCGCGATCGAGTCCGGATTTCTTGAGGTAGTCGGTCACCACTTTAGAGCCCGGGGCAAGGCTAGTTTTCACCCACGGCTTGCGATCGAGTCCGCGCTCGCGCGCTTTCTTGGCAACCAGACCTGCGGCCAGCATGACGGCGGGATTGGACGTATTGGTACAACTGGTAATCGCAGCGATCACGACCGAGCCGTCCGCCACTTCGATACCTGGGCGCGCAGCCACCGCCGTACCGCCGCCGCCTTCATTTTCGAGATTCTGCACGCCGTGCGATTTGGCGTCGCGCGCGGCGCGCCACTCTTCGAGTGCAACGCCAAACGTTGCCTTTACCTTGGAG
>JALYIF010000337.1 GCA_030775925.1 Vulcanimicrobiota bacterium
ACGATACGTCGTTCAGCCTTGGCCTGCCCGTCAACACGGTGTTCGATTTCTTGTCTCAGTTGACGGTGCCCGCCGGTGCCACGCGGGCTTCGGTTCCCGCAGCCCAATTGGCAGGCGGCGAGATCCAGAATAATCCCTAAGGGGCCTTTTACTAAAGTCCGCGCACGACTCTCACACCCCGCTTTTGGCCGCTTTCGTCGTTGCTCATCAGTCACAACGCTATGGCGTTGCTCCCTCCTCGCGCCTAGAAACCGGCTCAAAATCGTGGTGCGATAGCCGCACGAGACTTAGTCAAAGGCCCCTAAAAACGGGTATATGCAGGCATGCAACAAGCCATTGAATGCTCGAATGAACTCTGCAATTGCACGCTGATGGCGGCGATGGAGTCTGAAGCCTACTGCGGTGATACGTGCCGCGCTCTGGGAGAAGACCGCCGGATTGAGGGCGAGACCTGCCCGTGCGGCCATCCTCCATGCGACGCCGTCTAGAAGTTTAAGCCGCCGGGCAATATTGGCCCGTTCTTTCCGACGCCGAAAGATGCCGAACGCGATGGAAAGGCGAGCAGGTTCAAGGTAACGTTGACCTGCTTTAAACTCTGGTTGTATTGCAAACGAATCTCATAGCAATCGCCGATCACGCGATGGTAGTAGATATTCTTGTTCGCGAGGCGGCCCTTATTCTTCCAATCAATATCGGTAATGAATTGCAAGTCGGCGTTTCGTCCAAACGGCGTCGCTAGTTGCAGGTTCGTCGTGTTGAACCCGAGACCAGAACCCGGCGAAAATGAGCCGCCCAGACTCAACTGCGATCGCCTTGAAGGCCGCGAAATAAGTTGATAGGTAAATGGCTGCGCTTGGCCACTAAAAAACGTCGAGGTTGAGATTTGCAGATTGTAATTGTCGCGGTTAAAAAACCGCGCGACCTCGTATGCAGCGTGCGTGTTCTGCGTCGACAGAATGTCGAACGCTTGAAACGGCACCACGGCCGGGCCGTTGTTGTTAGATTCGTTATAGGTAATCGAGTTGACAAAGTGTTTGCCGATCGGCGTCGAGAGGCTTAGGTTCTGAGTAATCTTCGCCTTCAAATCGCCGGTGCCGTAGGCAAATTGCTCCACCGTTCCTCCGGCTGAAAAGTCGCTGCCGAATATGCGAAACAGCGCCGGCCCCAAGGTGAATGCGAGATCCGCGCGCGAGGTTTGGAAGTTGTCTTGTGGCTCTTCGTACCGGCCGAGGTAGAATTGCGCACTCAGCGGCATCCGAAAATGCGGAAAGAATGAATTGGGGCGCACTTGGAGCTCTGGCAGTTTGTTAATTCCCGACGGGGCGTTGGCATTGCTCTTGTCGACGACAAGTTGCAAATCATATTTACGCGTCGTGAGATGCGTGAGCGTGTTAATATGGCTCGACTCAGAGTTGATGTAGGTGCCGCCGTACGTTGTTTGACTCGTGTTATAACTGATCGCGATCCCTTGGGAAAGGTTTTGCGTGAGCTGATGCTGGTCGGTAAACCCAATATTATAGACGTTTGATTGCGTGCCGATGGCCGAACGGTTGAGCGTGTAGGATTGCTGTTCGCGTGCTGTTGCGTGTGCGACAACCGCGTTGATGGCGGTACTCGGCGGCAAGAACGTATACGGGCCGTAATTTCCGTTGTAGCTGAAATTGAAATTCCCCCGCAACGTTCGTGAGAAATTCTCAACTTCATTGGCTGTCAGATTGTAGGACTGCGTGCCGGTGCGCCGGTCTTTGATGCCGTAGTAATCGACGTTTGCACTGCGGCGCCCGTTGCGCTTAGCAAAGAAGCCCACATATCCCAGGCCAAGCCCTACTTTGCTAAAATAATTGACGCGGTAATAGCCATAATAGTAGTCGTCGTGCCCGAAACCGAGTTTGGCTTTGACATAGAAGCCTTCATATTGGTTGTATCCGAATTCAGGAAAGAACGTAGGCTTGCGAACATCGTCGACTTGTCTTAGCGGGATAACAACTTTGGGAAGATAGAAGATCGCGACCGCACCCAAAAAGAGCACGGCTTTGGTAATGGTCAGCCGGTCGCCGGGTTTCACGTCTATCGTGCGGCCCGTAATATGATATCCGGCACGCGGATTCGCGCACGTCGTGACACTCGCGTAGTTTCCATGGGCGACGCCGCCACTGGTTGAGGTCATGTCGCGAGCGGTGTAATAGACTTCGCCCTTCTCAATACCTTGCGTGCTTTCGCCGCGCGTATTTTGCAGCGTCGCAAGCCGCGAAACCGTGTCAAACGAAATGGTATCGGCGTGCAGAATTGAGTTCTGTTCGCGATTGATTATGTAGGGATGCCCCGTGACGATCATGGTCCGCTGGCCGTCGTAGTGCGCCTTGTCGCCCACTAAGATGCCGTCCTGATAGAAAATATTGACGTTTCCGGATGCCTCGCCGGGCTGCCCCGCATTGGTGTTTCCCGACACCTGATCGGCCATGACGGCAATATATCCGGGCTCGAGCGTGGGTATCGGAGTGGGCCCAACGGCCGAGGGAGTGGGGGACGGCTCCGCAGTGGGCCGGCTTCCGGCAGGCGGGATCGGTGGTGGCGAGCCGCTCGGACGGATTAAAAAAACCGGGCTATTGTTGGGCGTAGCGCCCGGTGTATTGGTCGGGACCGGCAAGGGTGTGGCCGTCCCCGGACTTGGGAGCGGCGTTGCATAGAGTTGCACCGGCCCGGTTGGTGAGGTCGGAAACGTTGGAGTAGGTGAAGGCACCGGCGTGGCGGTTGTCTCGGGCGATGCAGTGTTGCCGGGCGATGCTGATGCGCTTGGCGTCACCGTCGGGGCGGGTGCCATAGCCAGTGTGCTGCGAGCGCCACACCGGTTGGAATTCATGAGCGCGAGCATCTGGTCGGTTGTTTCCGGTTGGGCCACTGCCGCATTCCACGGTAATATCTGCCCGACGATCGCGACGACAGATACGATGATCCCGAGACGCCGCACGAAAATACTCAGCGTTCTTCCCACCATAGAAGCGCGAGGCCGGCAAGGCCGAAAATCATGTTCGGAGTCCACGATGCGATGTACGGATTAACAACTCCATTACGCCCGAAGGCCGCTGCGGCTAAACTTACGAGTTGGTACACGATGAACGTAAGAATTGCAAGGCCCATTCCAACAAAGCGGCCCTTTTTCCCAAATCGGAATGAGAGCGGCAGCGCGATCAACACCGCGACAATGCAAGCAAACGGGAAGGAGCTCTTGTTGGCAAGACTGATCTGTAGGCTACCGAGCGCTGCTCCGCCTACACCTTGCGCCTTTAAAGAGTTTACTTGCGTGGATAGACTTTTCGAGGTCATCGTGTAGGGATCGCTATTGGTTGAGCTCATGAATTGCGCGTTGGTTTCACCCAGCGGCAATCCGACCCTCACAGTACTATCGCGAATTTGCGCGACCGCAGCGCCGTCTGCATTGAACCGGTTGATGATCACATCATTCATCACAAGAGTTGCGCCCTCGACATGTGCGATCTTGGCCGATAATATCTCACCAAAATAGCCGTTGCGTCCGGGCTTATACACCTGTACGCCTTGCATGGTTTTGTTATCGGGAAGGACCTGGCTAACAAAGAAGACGTTGCCTGTATCGGGATCCTTGCGAAAGAATTGTGGCTCTACAGGCAGTGATGCGGTGTGGTAGATAATTTGATAGAACGTTCGCGTAGATTGCTCGACCGAAAGCGGCGCAATAGACTCATTCATGGCGTATGCGAGAACGAAGGCGCCGATGCCGCAGAGAAACGGCGTGAGGCAGATTCTCCAGATCGAGATGCCTGCCGTGCGCATGGCATTGATTTCATTGTCACCCGACAGCCGACCCATTGCGAGCAGTGTCGCAAACAGGGTGGCAAATGGGAAAGCGTATGGTATGCCTTGCGGCATGCGAAATAAGACGAAGCGCAGCACGAGAAACGGCGGCGCATGCGCGTTGATAAGAAAATCAAGCGCGATAAAGAAAATATTGATTCCCCAAAGAAATATTACCGCAAAAAAAGCGCCGAGAAATGGCCCGATGAATTCGCGGAACTCGTACGCGTCCATGATGGGAACGCGAAAGATCGGCTTCTTTGTGATCGTGATGAAGCGAGCCGCGGAGGCCACTACGGAACTCCCGGGCTAATAGCTACGGTATGCGGCCAGTACCCGCGCAACATAAGCGCGCGTTTCGGCGTAAGGTGGAACTCCGTGGTAGTGCTCGACAGCACCCGGTCCCGCATTATAAGCCGCAACAGCCAGCTCGACGTTGTTGTTGTAGCGGGCGAGCAAGTCGTGGAGGAAGCGCGTTCCACCGTCGACGTTTGCGCGCGGATCGAAAGCATTGGCAACATGATACTCGGCTGCGGTTCCGGGCATCAGTTGCATGAGCCCTTCCGCGCCGGTCACACTGACGGCACTTGGATTGCCGGCAGACTCTGCCATGACAACGGCATTTGCTAGACCTTCGGGGACGTTGTTGCGGCTTGAGGCTTCGGCAACGATGGAGTGCAGTTCCATTGGGGCCAACGCATGAGGAGCATAGGGCAAGTAGCCCGCGTCGCTGCAGCCGTAGAGGAGGGTCAGGAAAAACGCGCCCAAGGCGAGTTTCTTAATATTCATGGCTCCCATTGCTTTATAGCATCGGCTGTTCCACAGCAAACCCACAACGCGCCTGCGCCTCGACCGGATTGTGCCGATACCCTAACCTAACGTTAACCGCGCTCGAAATAGTCGTTGGCCCCCAAGAAATTTCTGAGGCGAGGTCGGAGTCTGGGGTGATCGATGGATGATGGGTTGCCCTGGGCCAGTTGCTAGGCAGCAAAGGAAG
>JALYIF010000338.1 GCA_030775925.1 Vulcanimicrobiota bacterium
GAGCACAGCGGCCTCAATAACGGCCACATCGATGCCCAGCAATTCGGCGACTACGCCGACGTAGATCATGTTAATCAGATACTTGCGGAGGGCGCCTTGCTCGATGTGCTTTTTTGAGAGCTCGATGAACGGAACGGAATAGTAGGTAAGGTCGTCGCGCTTGATCGCCCCGATCATGGGATAGGTCGCTTCATGAATAACGACGCCACCGGACTTCACGCCCGCGACATCCGAGGGCCACGTCGCGGCATTTAGGGCCACCAGAATATCGACGTCCCGGCTACGGCATTGATAACCCGCCGGCGAGACACGCACATCAAACCACGTCGGCAAACCCTCGATGTTCGAGGGGAAGACGTTTTTCGGGGCCACTGGAATGCCAAGCCGGAAGATGGCGTTGGCGAGAACGAGATTCGAGGATTGGCTCCCCGAGCCGTTTACCGTAGCGACCCGTATGGTGAGATCGTTAATTGGATACTGGGAACCCATTGTCACTTCGAGGGTGGGTTTTCGGTGTAGACTGCGCCTTCGCCTCGGGCACGAATCTCGATGAGGCAAAAGCGGCATTTTCGGCCACCCAGGATTGCGGCCTCACCCGCGTCGATACGCAACGTGTCACCCGCTTCGAGCCTCTCGGGAGCGCCATTCCGGCAATTCGGTACGCACAACTCGCCTTCTAAAACGTACACGTACCGCAAAAAAGATTCCGCAGGCAAGCGTTGCTCCGCATCGAGTTGAGCGAAGCTCACCACATGCGTGTGCGAATCGCGGGCGGTCATCACATTGAGATCGCGGGTGGCGCCCTTGATTAAGGTACACCTAATCTGACGCTCGCCGGGAAAACGAAACACCGCGCCTACACGATCCAACCGCACATCGGGGGCGTCATGGAATGAGAGCACGATACCGTTTCCGTCGAGTGGAAGTATGGTGCGGTCCATCCCCGGAAAAAGCGAAAACGGGCCGTCTACGTCAATCGCCGCACGCGATAGTCGCCACGCAACGGGCGTTGTTGCAGCAACATCGATGTCGTAGGTTATACCTCCGCCATTTTCCCAACGACGAAGGCGATACGAGTTTTGCGGAATGCAGCGCATCGTTTGAGTATTCTCGCTGATGAAAAAAACCCCGGGCTGCACACCCGAGGTTTTTCACAAGTCGCCTTAGAGTCTCGCGAACTTACTTGATTTTATAAACGGGAACTTTACCTTGAACGAGCGAGAGTTGAACGGTATCGTCGCTCTTGATTTTGGTGAACGTTACAGACCCTTTGGCCGAGAGCATCGTTTCGATTCCGTTATCCATGCGCACCATCATGTGCTGTGAATCCTGGACTTTTTCGACTTTCACCGTGTAGGTGCCATCGGGAACCAGTGAGGCTTCCATGGTGCTCGCGAGAGCGCAGAGCGGAGCCGCAACGGCGGCGATAAGGGCAAGACTTGCAAATGTTTTACGCATTGGACTATCCTAGCGAACCGCTTCGATTGCTTACTACGACACAGTTCGCAGGCCCGACCTAAGACACAAACACGCGTTTGCTTTGACGAGGGAGCAAGGGCCCGATGGACGGCATTCTTACAGCACTTTTACATTCGATCGAGAAATCACACGAGAACATTAAGAGAAAAGGCCCTCCAGCTTTGGAAGGCCCTTCGCTAACGACGGCGCCGTTACTTGGGATACGTCATTTCTTTTGGCACGACAAACTTGTCGAAGTCTTCCGAAGTCACGTGGCCGAGCGCCAACGCCGCTTCTTTGAGGGTCGACTTGTGCTTGTGCGCATGCTTGGCGATCTCAGCGGACTTATCGTAGCCGATGTGCGGAGACAGCGCGGTTACGACCATGAGTGACTCGCTCAAGTACTTGGCGATAATGTCTTCATTGGCTTGCAAGCCCTCAATGCAATGTTCGCGGAACATTCTGCACGCATCACGCAACAGCGTGGTGGAATGCAGGAAATTATAGATCATCACCGGGTTAAAGACATTAAGTTCAAAGTTGCCTTGCGATGCACCAAAGCTGATGGCAAGATCGTTGCCGTACACTTGAACGCAGCACATCGTCATCGCTTCGGACTGCGTAGGATTGACTTTGCCGGGCATGATGGAGCTACCGGGCTCATTTTCCGGCAAGGAGAGTTCGCCAATACCCGCGCGCGGACCGGAGCCGAGCCAGCGCACATCGTTTGCAATTTTCATGAGAGCGGCGGCGAGCATTTTAAGCGCGCCGGAGGCAAACACAAAATCGTCGTGTGAGGCGAGCGCTGCAAACTTGTTGGGATGCGAGCGGAATGGAAGTTTCGTGAGGTCAGCAATCCGCCTCGCGGTACGCTCGCCAAATTCGGGATGAGCGTTCAGACCGGTGCCGACTGCGGTGCCGCCGATTGCCAAATCATACAAATGGTCGAGCGACTCGTTGCAGGCCAGCATGGCGCGATCCAGCTGCGAAACGTAGCCGGAGAACTCTTGCCCGAGGGTCAGCGGAGTTGCATCCTGGAGATGCGTGCGGCCAACCTTGACGATGTGCATCCAGGCTTTGCTCTTAGCATCCAGCGCGTCGCGCAGTTCCTTGACCGAAGGCAGCATTTGCACCATGGCTTCGGCCGCCGCCATATGCATGGCGGTCGGAAATGTATCGTTTGAGGACTGCGACATGTTCACGTGATCGTTGGGATGTACGGGCTTCTTGGAGCCCATTTCGCCGCCGGCCATTTCAATCGCGCGATTAGAAATAACCTCATTCACATTCATGTTGCTCTGCGTCCCCGACCCGGTCTGCCAAACGCGCAGCGGGAAGTGCGCTTGCAATTTGCCTTCGATCACTTCGTCGGCCGCACGCACGATCAGGTCGGCCTTTTCCTTGTCGAGTTTTCCAAGGTCATTGTTGACGAGGGCACATGCTTTCTTGAGCGTGCCCATCGCCTTGATTACTTGGGTCGGCATCACATCGCGCGGCGTAGTGCCATCGCCGATGTCAAAGTTGTGGAGTGAGCGAGCGGCCTGCGCTCCATAATATTTATCTACGGGAACTTCGACGTTGCCCATCGAGTCTGACTCGGTGCGCGTTTTTGTCCCGTTGGGTGAGGGTGTAGTAGTGGTCGTCATAGCCCCGCTATCTTCTCTGCACTAAGGCCTTTTCAGCCTCGATTTAAGTCGCAATCGGCCCCTATTCGGGCCGTTTATCGTGCGCCTGAAGGGTCCCGTCGGCGCGATAGCACCGCACCAGCTCTTCGGCGTAGGGGAGAATGACGAAAAGGGTGATCGCCGACAAGAGGCCGGCGACATACGCACCCGGGAGCGGTTCGTGCTTGCGCTCGATTTTGAAACTCGGCGGGTCGGGGCCGAGCCCTACGAGCGCTAGGGCCTGATCCCAATGCTGACAGAGCATGAAGGAGAGCGACATAAAGGGTAAGACTTCCAAAAAACTGTGGCAGTGTTGTTCGTTCGGGGGAATCTCGCGCAGTTTTGCTGCGTATGACACGTCCCAGATCGATAGCGCCTCGTGCGCTACAAAGGCGGCGATAAATGCGGAAAGCATCCCCGCATTTACTTCAAGAAACAGCCCCAACGTTGCGGGCAGTCCGATCGTAGTCATCATTAACGCGTGCAGGACGGATTCGTGCGTTCCGCTGGTTTTCTCAATCTTTGTACGCCGATGAAAAATCCAGTCCACGAAGCCCGGCACGATCCACATCGGGATAATGACGTACGTAAGGTATGCCTTGGTGAATTTGGTAGTCTGGGCATCCCGCCTAGCGGCTTCCTCGTCGTCCGACTTCACCCCATCTGTTTACCACCGTTGCGAAGAAATCAATCCCGCCGGCCCGAACAAAAGCTCCATGGTACAATCCCCCATCGTTCTGTCCGATCTCCACACTGACCCGGCGCGGGTTGTTGCCACCTCGGCCGGTGCCTCACTTATCGATCTCGACGATGGCGTGCTGTGCCTGGAGTTCCACTCCAAGGGCAACACACTGGACTCCGATACGGTCATCATGATTGAGGAAGCCTACCGAATTATTCCCGGGGGCTACCGCGGACTCGTCGTTGGAAATCAGGGTGCAAATTTTTCGTATGGCGCGAACCTGCGATGGATCCTGGCTATGCTTGATGAGATCGGTAATGGAAACAAAGATGCCGCCTTTAGCGTGCATGCCAAACGCGTTCAACGCGCTGTAGTAGGGATGCGCACCGCACCGTTCCCGACCGTTGCCGCCCCCTTTGGTTTGACGGTTGGCGGCGCGCTGGAACTTAGCTTGTACTGCGATCGCATGCAACCGTACGCGGATATGGTTGCGATGCTGCCGGAAGCCGCCGTGGGCATTCTACCCGATCTTGGCGGCACGAGCGAGATGTACATTCGGTGCATCGACACGGCTGGCGCCGGCAAAGAGGCCGCCGGGCTGCGCCAAGCCTTCGAGACCGTCATTTTTATGAAACGCAGCAAGGACGCGGAAGACGCGCGCTCGCTGCAGTTCTTAAAACCGCACGATCAGATTTCAAAAGACAAAGAGATGCTGCTCAACGATGCCAAAGCACGTGTTCTAGAACTGGCCGATGGGTACGCCGCGGCGCAACCTCGCGTGGGAATTCCAGTGCTCGGCGACGCGGGATGTAAAGCGCTCGATCAGGCGATTGTGATGGGCATCGCGGCCGGCATGGCCACGGAGTACGACGGGGAAGTTGCGCGCGCAATCGCACGGGTGATGACTGGGGCGCCGGGCCCTGCGCGAATGGTCAGCCATGCCGCCCTGCACGATTTCGAGACGACGTGTTTTGAAACGTTGATCTGGAACCCGAAGACGCGCGAGCGGATGCAGCATATGTTGGAGACCGGCCAGCCGCTCCGAAACTAACGGCAGTGTACCAAAGCCATCGCCCAACCGGCCGAAGTCATCACACGGACGACGTAGCCGTCTGCGGTGCGATCGTACACTTGATATCCCGCGTGGAGCGCGTCTGTTAGATTCTTAAAAACCACTACGCCAACCATATCTTCCCTCAATCCTTGAGTGCGCTCGCCGCCTCTCATCGGGGCGGTGGACTTCTCCGTCCATGAACAAAGTCGACCAAAAATGGACTGGCAACATGTTCGTTTCCGGAAGTTTACGACGCCATTTCAAAGCCGCAACAAAAAGCGGCCAGGTTCGTGGCCTGGAATTTGCTCTCCGAACAAGACCGGCTCTCGCAGAGCAACATCCCCGGAGTCATCTGAGCCAGTCGAAGCATGGTTGGCCACCCTTCGACAAGCTCAGGGTGACAAGGTAGGTCGCTCAGGATAACCCTGCGTGGAACGCTCGACTTCCCGTGTCATGCTGAGCCTGTCGAAGCATGGCCGACCACCCTTCGACAAGCTCAGGGTGACACCGTAAATCGCTCAGGGTGACACCGTAAATCGCTCAGGGTGACAACTAGGCGACTTCGAAGAGGCCTGCGGCGCCCATGCCGCCGCCGATGCACATCGTGACGACGATATGTTTTGCGCCGCGTTTTTTGCCCTCGATCAGACCATGCATGACCATCCGCGTTCCGGAGA
>JALYIF010000339.1 GCA_030775925.1 Vulcanimicrobiota bacterium
CAAATTGCTGGTACGATTCTGGCAGATGCGACGAATTTTGTCTCAGTTACCGGAAAAGGCGTCACGGGCACCGTTAGCGGTCGGCAGGTAGCGCTCGGGAACGCCAAATTCATGGAAGAGCTTCGCATCCAGAATATGGACGCTATTGTTGCCAAAGCCGACGCGTTCCGCGCAGATGGAGCGACGGCATTGTATTTGGCCCTAGACGGTGGCGCCGCTGCTGTGATCGCCATCGCGGACCCCATCAAAGTTGGCACTCGCGCTGCGCTCGATCGCTTACGCTCAGATGGTATGCGAATCGTTATGCTGACAGGCGACAACGTCATCACGGCCCGAGCGGTTGCCAAAACACTCGGTATCGAGGACGTTCGGGCCGATGTTTTGCCCGAAGACAAGCACCGCATCGTTTCTGAATTTAAGTCCGCCGGACACATCGTGGCCATGGCCGGTGACGGTGTGAACGATGCACCGGCGCTTGCCGCCGCGGACGTGGGCATCGCAATGGGGACGGGCACGGACGTCGCGATTCAGAGCGCGGGCATTACCCTCGTCAAGGGCGACCTAACCGGTATTGCGCGCGCGTTGCTACTTAGTCGGATGACGATGTGGAATATTCGCCAGAATCTTTTTTTCGCTTTTGCGTACAACATCATCGGGATACCGATCGCCGCCGGGGTGCTCTACCCGGTTTTCGGCATCCTATTGAGTCCCATCATTGCCGCACTCGCGATGTCGTTCAGTTCCGTCTCGGTGATTGCCAACGCTCTGCGGCTACGATCCGCGCGTCTATAAGCGATTCGATGCGCTCAGGAGCGCCGCTTCAATATTCCGCAAACGCTGAGGCGTTGCTTCGACGACGCCATCTTGGACCGCCTCAATATTTGCTTGTGAAATGGCTAACAGATTCCCAATTTCATGGCGCTGCTCCGAATCAATCTTGGCCAATGTCAATCGAGCCTGTAACCGCTCCAATGCAATTCTAGCGAGCTCCCAATCCTGGTTCACGCTGTTCCTCTTTCGGCCAATTCCTCTCAAACACTCTGCTGACTTGCCGCTCGAGTGGACGCGTTAAGCTCCTCAATGCTCGGACAAGTCGCTTGATATTCCCGATAACGCCTCTCAACGTAGTGGCGAAGACGGCTCAAGAGATGATCCATGGTTGCATACGCGAGGCGCTGCCCGATAATGCGATCAAATGTTTGTCCTAAAAAGCCGCCCGGCGGCTGGTATACGCCTTCGAGTGAAAGCATCGAACCGGTAAAATGGGGGCGAATTGTCACAGACCCCTCAAACGTGGGAAACAGTGGCCACCTGGGTTTCCAGGAAAGAGCTACTGCGTCGTGGCTGCGGCTCTGGTCCGTCTCATCGTGGATGATTTCATACCGAGTTTCGACCGGTGTCGTCGTGGATGCAACTGCCTTAACGCGCAAGTGCGGATGCTCCAAAAAGAAGTCCGCGGCGTATTCGATCCCGCTGCTGAACGGAGCGTCCATCAGGGTCATTCTCAGGAGGTGGTTCATGCGACTAGCGTACTATTCTCCCGAGAAGCCGCTATGAACGGCACGGCCAATTGGGAAGAAGTTCAGAACATCGTAGACGAGGCAATTCCTCAAGCCTTCCTATAGCAACCCCACAATCGACGGTATGTCATCGATCGAACTTAATATAAGCGTGCCGTTGCCTGCAAGTGTCCTCGCACCCGCGTTGCTGACCATTCTTCATGCCGTTGAAGAGCACGTCGTGCCATACGACCACTTTGCAATCAGCGCCGATCTGCAGAGCCTGCACCTTCCCAACATAGGCGTTCTCTCGGTTCCGATTACCGTACGCGTCAGCAAGGCGCACGGTCCTGCTCCGCAACGCATCGATTTTGCGTTCGAGGCGACCGATAAAAGCGCACTATTTCCCGCGTTTGCAGGCTCGCTGCGATGCGATCCTGACGGCCCTTCGTCCTCCACAATTTGGCTTATCGGAGAATACACGCCGCCACTGGGATTTCTCGGCGGCCTACTCGACCGAACGATGCTTCACAATCTCGCCACACGGACGCTTACACCCCTCCTAGAGACGCTCGCCGCAGCCGCACAATCAGCCGGCCGGAGCCACGAAGAGGCCTTCATCCGCGCAGAGCGCTTCAATCAGTAAGGAGCATATGGAACATAAAGACGGCCAGAAAGAAGACGTCCCGCTGCCAGGGACACTGTGGTTTGTTATGGTGATGGGGATCGCGTTCTTCGTGGGCTGGCTGATCTTATTTCTGGTAATGAAGGGACGGTACTAATGCATATCCATCGTTACGAGAAGTGGTGGATGATTTTTGGCATGACGATGCTCGTGGCTTTCCTGAGCATTATTGGATTTGCGGCCTTTGCTGATAACATCAATCCGCCGTCCGGCATGCATGCCGTGGATCCAACCAAGCTCGCACAGACGCCGCCCTTTGACAAGCCGGGTTTGCGCAAATTGCCCGATGGCAAGTATGAAGCCTACTATATCGCTCAAGTGTTCCTGTTTCAACCGCAAACGCTGACCATTCCCGTCGGCAGCACGGTCACGTTCTTTGTTACCAGCCCGGATGTCGTGCACGGATTCTATATTGCCATGACCGACATTAACATGATGGCCGTTCCCGGTTGGGTGAACACGCAGACGCATACGTTTAATAAAAAGGGGAATTACTTGCTACTTTGCCATGAGTATTGCGGAGCCGGGCACCAAAATATGTCGGCGAAAATCGTGGTCAACTAGCGTGGTGAACACGATTCGCCACAATCCCACCGAACTTGCCGAAAACCGGGTCGTGATCGCTCACATCTACACCGCAACGGCTGCAATCGTTCTTGGCGCTTTTTTTGGCGTCATGCAAGGCTTTGCGAGAACCTCGGCGTTTACGCTGCCTTCGTGGTTCGACTACTACCGAATTTTGACGATGCATGGCGTCCTCATGGCGCTGGTTTTTACGACATTCTTTATAACGGGATTATGCCTGTTCGTAACGTACCGCGCGCTTCCGCGCGCTCGCAAGATGACCGCCGGGTGGTTGGGGTGGGTCGTCATGCTCGTGGGCACCGCCATGGCGGCGATTACGATCATCCAGGGAAACGCAACCGTACTC
>JALYIF010000340.1 GCA_030775925.1 Vulcanimicrobiota bacterium
GGTGCAGGCTATTCCGCAGCCCGTGATTGCACAAGTGGATGGGATTGCGACGGCTGCGGGTTGTCAACTCGTGGCGACGTGCGATCTTGCGATTGCCTCGGAAGAATCGAAGTTTGCGACGCCGGGCGTGAAGATTGGTCTTTTTTGTACCACGCCAATGGTCGCGTTGACGCGTGCGATCGGACGCAAGCGCGCTATGCACATGCTTTTAACCGGCGATTTTGTGAGCGCGGAGCTTGCTGCAGAGTGGGGCTTGATTAATGCTGCTGTGCCGGCCGCCCGGCTTGCGGATGAGACGGAGGTTTTAGCACGCAAGGTGTGCGACGCGAGTTCGTTTGTCGTGGGTCTGGGGAAATCGGCATTTTATGCGCAAATCGATATGGATCAATCCAAAGCCTACGCATATGCCAAAGAGATTATGAGCATGAACGCGCTTTCCGGCGACGCACAAGAAGGCATGTCCGCATTTATTGAAAAGCGTCGCCCGGAATGGCACACGTAAGGCATAGGGGTCGTTCGTAGCCCGGATTTTACGTTTCCTTTACATGGGCCCCGAAATCATGCGTGCCGCTAACGTCCGCTAGAATGCCAACCGATTATAAACGGTGACGGTTACGAATCTTCGGGCGCTTTCGTCCGCGATCGCTGAATTTCTTGAGGAATTTAATGCCATGGCCGGTTCGCAAGATGCCGGCGCGGCTTTACAATTTGCCGTTACACGTTTGCCTGAATTATTTGGAGCCAATCGCGCCTTTGTGTATCAGATTACCAAAGACCGCAAACGGTTGGTTGTTACGCACGAGTCGGCCGGTGCGGAGCCCTCGCTGCTTGGCCTCTCGCAGCCAATAGCGCAATTGCCGGCGGTTACGGGCCAAGCGGTGCGCACGGGCAAGCAAGTCTTTATCGATGACTTAGTGCATTTTCCAATTACTGACCGTCAGCGCCGCTCGCTGCGGTTTTCAAACGTTGTTTCCACCGTTATGACCCCGTTCGGAGTCGAACGGCGCTTTGCCGGCATTCTTGCTGTTGATGTATTCGACCGTACGTACGTTTGGGACAAAGCTTCGCTCGACGCTTGTGCGCGCATCGCTGGCCGGATCGGACGTTCGATTGGCTTGAGCAGTCGCGGTTCCCATCTCTCGAGCAACGAATCGCCTACGATCGAAACAAAATCTGCGCAACTCAACGTGCTGGCAAATCTCTCTCATTCGTTTGCAAACGTTCGAGAGGTGCAGCCCGTCATCGATGCGGTGATTGATGAACTGGGAATGTTGTATGGTACCGATGCCATTACCATTTACACGAGCCCAGACAATTCAAACCCCGAAATTCGCGAGGCGTTCTCTACGGGCGAGTTACTCGTTCGCTCGACGAACGGCACAACGCGCTATGTCGTGCCGCTGGGAGTTGATGACGAAGTCATTGGCGCGATCGATCTCAAAGCGCCCTCGCAGCTTTCTGCCGACGACGCTCGCTTTTTACAAACCGTTGCGCGCCTATCCGGTAGCGCGCTCGCGCAAGCCGAGCGAATGGAGCGCATTCTCTCGGAATCCACGACCGACCGCCTCACCGGGCTCTTTAATTATCGCTACTTCATGGAGCATTACGGCGATATTTTTGCGCAAGCGAAGTCTTCAAAGCGTGCGCTCTCCGCACTTCTCATTGATGCGGATGGCTTGCGCCAAGTTGATTCTAAGCTCGGCTACGGCATTGGCGACAACGTTCTGACCTATATCGCGCGGCAAATCAAACGGATGCTGCCGCAGGGCGGCATCGCCTCGCGCTTCGGTAACGACGAGTTTATGGTGCTCCTTCCCGACACGACGCTCGAGCTTGCGGCGCGAACGGCGAAGGCGCTCGTCGAACGGATCTCTGAGGAGAGCCCGCCCGACCTGCCGCCGACAACGGTGAGCATCGGCGTAGCGACGGCTCCGACGCACACGAGCCAGCCCGACGTGCTCCTCGAGCTCGTTGAAAAGGCGGTTTACGTTGCCAAATACGGCGGGCGCAACCGAGTGCACGTTGTCAGCAAGAGTGTGAATGCGGATTGGGAGCGTTTAGCGATGGAAGCGCTCTTTGCCGTCATCACCTCCAAGCAGTTCTCTTCCGGCCCGCAGGCAGTCGAAAAGGCCGCGGAGCGGCTGGCGCAGGCCGGCACCCGCAACCTCGACATGGCATTGGCGCTCGCCCAAGCGGTGGATGTCCGCGACAAGTACACCAGTGGCCACTCACATGCCGTCTCGAACTACTCACTCAAGCTCGCGCGCGGCCTTTTCTATGGGGATGCGCAGCTCGAAGAAGTGCGCTTGGGAGCCCTGTTGCACGATGTTGGTAAGATCGGGACGCCGGAGCACATTCTAGGCAAGAATGGGCCGCTCACCGACGAGGAGTTTGCAATCATGCGCAATCATCCGGAGGACGGCGCCCGAATTTTGGCGCCTATTCCCTCGATGCGCCGCGTCTCCACAATTGTCGAGGCGCACCAAGAAAGTTGGGATGGCACCGGGTACCCGCACAAATTGGCGGGCGAGGAAATCCCAAGAGCCGCCCGCATCGTTAGTATCGCAGACGCCTATCATGCGATGGTCAGTACGCGGTCGTATCGGAAGGGGATGTCAGTGGATAAGGCTTGCGGGATCCTCACTGGAGGAGCCGGCAAGCAGTGGGATCCGCGTCTGATCGAAACTTTTGTAAAGCTTATAGCAGGGTAGCGCCCCCTTGGGAGGGGCCCTTTCGGACACCATACAAGGTGTTTGCCTCGCCGGAAATCGTGGGCTTTCTGCAGCGAGTGATTCTCCATAAGACGTCGCCCACACCCGGTATGCGGGAAACTGCATACGCGACGACAGAACGGGCCTGCCTTCGGCGGGCCCTTCTGGTTTTCTAGCGAAAATCGCGCCCCGTGAATTTTGTGCAGTCCCAGACGCGCTATGCAGCGTTTGTCCTCATTATTGCGCTGCTTGCGGCGCTTTTTATCGCCGTCGAACGTGCGCGAGTCGAACATCGCACGCAACGGGTCGAAATTGCGATGGACTACAATGATTTCTATAATCTCGCTCGTTCGTACAACTATAAACCGGAAGCCTTTTTGGTGGAACTGCGCCGTGCTGGCCTCAAATCGCTTGCTCTGCAAGAAGAACTTGGGGCGGGCATCAATACGGGCCGCAACGCCTACGTGAGTTCGGGCGTTGGGATCTTGGACAGCGCGCGGCTCGCGCCTCTCGCTGAGCCGACGCTTGCAGCGCTCGTGCACCGCAACACCATCATTCCGGACGAAGTCTATTTGCTGGTGTATGACCGGGCAACGTTCGACCGCTACATGCAGCAACTACCGTTGCATTTTGGACCCTCGAGCCTTCGCGTGCTGCACGCCTCTGCGCCATGGGTTATTGCGGTGCGCACGCAAATCGATTATTTTGGACAAATATCGCTCGGTATACCCGCGGATCAGCTCGCCCTGGCGAAGAAACTCGATCTCTTCGTTATTCCACGATTACAAAACGATGAGCGCTCCGCAGGACCGCAAATCGCAGCGTCTTTCGATGCACTGCGGCACCGTGCTCGGATCGCGACCGTCATATTTTTTGGATTGCGCAATCAAGTGCTCGGATTTCCCGATCACATCAAAGATACCGCGGATGTTTTTAAATCGCGCAAACTTACGTTTGGTTCGATTGAAACCTACGATGCAAGCCAAGTCCAGAAAGGGAACGATGAGCTTGCCAAACTGATACCAGGACGCACCGTGCGCGTGCTTGCCATTGCAAAACCCGAACAAGATAAGTTGAAATTTCAAGAGATCGTGGCGCGCTATCTTTTGGGCGTACGCGAGCGCAACATCCGGGTTGCGTATTTGCGCCCTTACACGCACGAGTATAACGGATTGTCCATTGAAAAGACCAACATCGAACTCGTACGTCAAATTGCCAGTGGCCTCGCGGCGCGCGGCTTTCACCCAGGCAGTGCTGCGCCGATACCCGTGTTTCGCGCCGATAGCGTTCTGCCGGTCGGCGTCGTGGCGCTTGCGATTCCGTCGCTGCTCATCCTCTTGCTTGGATTTTTTGGATGGTACCGTCCGTGGATCGGCGCCGCGGCGTATTTGCTAACCATCGCGTTTTATGGCGGCGGTTATTTGAGCCACCACGATCTCTTAGCGCGTTCGATCCTCGCGCTTGTCGGCGCGCTGTTGTTTGCAACGGCCGCATTTTGCGCAATTGCCGGCGCATTTGTAGCGGTTCCGGAGCGCTCCTTGCCGGCGCAACTCGTGCGCAGCTTGCGCTGGAGCGCACTTGCAACCGGCGTCGCGTTGCTCGGAGCCCTGGTTGTGATCGGTCTCATGAGTTCACCGCTCGTAATGGAAGAGATCGAACGCTTTCGGGGCGTGAAAGCGGTGCTTGCGCTTCCGCCGCTCATCGCCTTGATGCTGTACTTCTTTACCGACCGCTTCGGTGGAAAAATTGATGAACCGCGCGCCGCCTTAAACAATCCGGTGCGCATTGGCGGGCTGGTTTTTGGGATCATTATCGTTGCCGCCGCGGGTCTGACGCTCATGCGCAGTGGCAACC
>JALYIF010000341.1 GCA_030775925.1 Vulcanimicrobiota bacterium
ACTGCACCTCGCTCATGAC
Organism: Vulcanimicrobiota bacterium; assembly: GCA_030775925.1. Classification (GTDB taxonomy): domain Bacteria; phylum Vulcanimicrobiota; class Vulcanimicrobiia; order Vulcanimicrobiales; family Vulcanimicrobiaceae; genus JACRUB01. The sequence continues at coordinate 20 of JALYIF010000341.1, forward strand.
CGGGCAATGTATGATCTTGCCGACGGGAGTTGTGGCTTGAACGACGCGCGATGGGACGTGGCAGGGCCGATTGTCACCGTTACGCTCGACCGGCCGGACCGGAAGAACCCCCTCTCGTTTGAATCGTACGCGGAGTTACGCGACCGTTTCCGCGCCTTAAAGACCGATACAAAGGCAAAAGTTGTCGTGCTTACCGGAGCCGGAGACAATTTTTGCTCGGGGGGAGACGTTCACGATATCATTGGGCCGCTGACGAAGATGGATCATGCGCATTTGCTGGCATTTACGCAAATGACCGGCGACTTGGTTAAGGCCATGCGTGCGTGCCCGCAGCCAATTGTGGCGGCGATCGACGGCATCTGCGTTGGGGCGGGAGCGATTCTTGCAATGGCTTCCGATTTGCGCTTGGGTACGGCGCGAAGCAAAGTGGCCTTCCTGTTCACGCGCGTGGGACTGGGTGGTTGCGACATGGGCGCATGCGCAATGTTGCCACGCATCATCGGCTTGGGGCGAGCCTCCGACCTTCTCTACACGGGCCGTAGTATGTCGGCCGACGAAGCGCTCGCATGGGGTTTTTACAATCAAATTGTGGAACCAGCAGACCTGTCGTCTTCGGCGCATGAAGCGGCAAAACGCCTGGCGAGCGGCCCGACACTCGCCCATGCGATGACCAAACGCATGTTGCATGCCGAGTGGGACATGCCGCTGGATGCTGCCATCGATGCTGAGGCGGTTGCGCAAGCGGAGCTCATGCTTACCAAAGATTTCAAGCGCGCGTACGACGCATTCGTGGCCGGCGAAAAGCCAGTATTTGCAGGCGATTGAAGATGAAAAGCGCAGAGTTTTTAGAGTGGCCGTTCTTTAGCGATCGTCATCGCGCATTTGCCGGCGCACTCAAAGGGTGGATTAGCGGCCTGCCGCCGATGCCGCACGATGACGTGGACGAGGCGTGCCGGCGTTGGGTGCGTGAATTGGGAACCGGCGGCTGGCTTGCTAATTGCGTACCTAAACCGTACGGCGGGCTGGCTGATTCCCTGGATGTGCGCACGCTCTGTTTGGCGCGCCAGACGCTAGCCTACCACGACGGTCTAGCGGACTTTGCTTTTGCGATGCAAGGCCTGGGCAGTGGACCCATCAGTCTGTTTGGGAATGAAGAGCAAAAGAATGCCTATCTTCCCTTTGTAGCGCGTGGCGAAAAGATTGCGGCTTTCGCAATTTCAGAAAAGGAAGCTGGTTCCGACGTCGCGGCGATTTCAACCACCGCACACCGTGAGGGCAGCAGTTACATCCTCGGTGGCGAAAAAACATGGATATCAAACGGCGGCATTGCCGATTTCTATATTGTCTTCGCGCGCACGAGCGATGAAGGGGCGCGAGGCCTTTCGGCGTTTATCGTCGACGCACAAACGCCCGGCTTGCAGATCGTGGAACGAATTGAAACGGTCGCACCGCATCCTCTCGCGACCTTACGCTTCTCGAACTGCCGCCTCCCTGGCTCGCAGCGACTCGGCAACGAGGGCGATGGATTTAAGATCGCAATGGCAACGCTGGACGTTTTTCGTTCGACGGTGGGGGCTGCGGCTCTGGGCTTCGCCTGTCGCGCATTTGATGAGACATGTACGCACGTGAAAGCTCGCCAACTCTTCGGAGCGCCACTCTCGGCGCTTCAAATGACGCAAAGCAAGGTAGCGACGATGGCGACAGAAATCGATGCGTCGGCGCTCCTGGTCTATCGCGCCGCGCACGCGAAGGATTCCGGCGCACCACGGGTTACTCGTGAAGCCGCAATGGCCAAGTGGTATGCAACCGAAGCAGCTCAGCGCGTGATCGACGAAGCCGTGCAACTCTTCGGCGGTCGCGGGGTGCGTAAGGGCGAAATCGTAGAATTGCTTTACCGGGAAGTTCGCGCGCTCCGCATCTACGAAGGCGCGAGCGAAGTCCAGCAAGTTGTGATTGCGCGGCAGGTGCTTGAGGGAATGGGTTGAGCTATACCGCGCACGTTGACACGTTTGCGCGCGACCATTTGCCACCCAAATCTCAGTGGCCGGACCACCTCATGTTGCAGCCGGAGTTCTCCTACCCGGAGCGACTAAACTGTGCGAGTCTCCTGTTAGATCGCCATATCAAAGAAGGCCAAGGCGCGCGGCGCTGCATCGTTTCGGATAGTCTCATCTGGACCTACGCAGAGCTCCAAGCACAGGC
>JALYIF010000342.1 GCA_030775925.1 Vulcanimicrobiota bacterium
GTCCCAGACCGATTATCCGTACCAGCATCTTGGCAATCGCTTTCGCGGTGTCAAAAGAAAAATCCCGACGGCATCATGCCGCCGGGATTTCTAAGTGCTCGCTTGGGTCTAGTGGACCGGCGTGCCCGACGGGGCCGGGGCCGCAGGTGCTGCGCTCGCCGCTGGTGACGGGAATACGTCGGCGAACTTGGTCTCTTTGACGTCGATCTTGGCCTTCGCCATGAGTGATTGCAAGAACGGCTGAACGAGCGGCCCTTCTTGTTGCTGGCGCAATTGATCGGCAATTTGATCGTGGGTCGTCGCGAGCGTGGCCTTCTGGCCGGGTGTGCGCTCCAAGACTTCGATAACATGATAGCCGAACGGAGATTTCACCGGGGGGCCAACTTGGTTGAGGGGCTGCGATAGCGCGGCCTTCTCGAAGCTGGGGACCATTTGTCCTTGACGGAACGTGCCGAGGTCGCCGCCCTTATCCTTGGTACCGGGATCGATCGAATATTGCTTGGCGAGGTCTTCAAATTTGCCGCCGGCCTTGAGCTTCTGCTCGATCATTTGTGCCGTTTTCAGGTCGGTGGCCAGAATGTGGCGAGCGTGAATGCTGCCCGGCTTATCAAATGCAGCGTGGTTTTTAGCAAAGAATTTCGAGATGTCGGATTCTTGAATTTTTACGTTTCCGCCGACGGCCTTATCGATGATGATCTGATCGGTAATGGCCTTGCGAAGATCGTCTTCGGTCATCCCGCGCTGTTTCATCAGCCCGTCGAGTTGGGTGGCGCCGTATTGGGCCTTGAGGGCATTTACTTTCTTATCGACCTCTTGCGGGGCGACCTCGATCTTCTTGTCCTTGGCTTCTTGCTCCAGGACCATCGACTGTGCCATCTGGCTCAGGACGCCTTTTGCAGCTGGCCCGCTTTCGAGCTTGCTGTCGAAATCGGCACGGCTAATGGATTCGCCGTTGACCGTAGCAATGGTTCCGCCGCCGCCACCGTTCGAACATGCCGCCAGCGATGCGGCCAAGAGCGCGGTGAGAAATCCGGCAGCGATACGCTGAGCTTTTGGCATACTTTAAGGCTCCAATATAATTTTAGGAATAGCAGTAAAAATCGCGAAGGGGGACCCTCCGCAAACGTCCGCCATTTCTAGGGGATTGCCCCGGGTCCTCCGCGGCGGCCCAAGCCTGGGAGTAGGCTGAGAATGGCCTTAAAAGCGGGGGTGAGGGCGACGCGCGGTCCGGCAGCTATCGTATCGTACCGGCTGCACTCGGTAGGTGACACGACTCAGGAGCGATGCCGGACACAGCGCGTCGCTGTCCTCAACGATATTCTACCGCTGCGCGTGACTTTTGTTTCCACATTTACATTGCTTCTAAGAGTGCCCGTAAAAGTGGCATCCACTCGCCCTTGGATTTCCCGGGTAAGTCCACGACGATTTTGCCTTCGGCAAAGCGGAACTTGTTTTTTGTTAGCGATTGCAACTTGGGAATGGCGCTCGGCTGCAATGCAAAATGCGTACCTACGCCGAGCGTCAGGCGGAGCTCATCCACGACGACCCGCGTAACGTTTTTTGCCAGTGCAATGGTACGCAGTTTCATAATCTCTACCAGATTCACGAGCGGCTCCGGCATTTTCCCAAAGCGATCGCGAACACCGGCGGCGATTTCTTCCACTTGTGCGAGCGATTTTGCATTTGCCAGTTGTTGGTAGACGGCAATTTTTTGCGAAACTTGCGGGATGTAGTCGTTCGGAACGAACGCATCGATCTTCACATCGATGACCGCTTCGCGACGGTCGAGATCCATCGCTTCGCCTTTGCGTTTTGCGATGGCTTCGGCAAGGAGCTGGCAATAGGTATCAAAACCGACTGCGCCGATAAAGCCGGACTGCGCCGCGCCTAGGAGATTGCCCGCGCCTCGAATCTCTAAGTCGCGCATCGCAACCTGCAATCCGCTCCCTAAGTGTGTGAATTCGCGGATCGCTTCCAAGCGCGCTTTGGCATCTTCACTTAACGCCTTATGGGCTTGATAGAGGAGGTAGGCGTAAGCCTGATGGTTCGATCGCCCCACGCGTCCGCGCAGTTGGTACAGTTGCGAGAGGCCGAATTTATCAGCATCATTGATGATAATCGTGTTGACGTTGGGAATATCGATTCCGTTTTCAATAATGGTCGTTGAGACGAACACATCGATCTCACCCTCAATGAACTTGGTCATGACCGGCTCGAGTTCACCTTCGGTCATCTGCCCGTGGCCCACGGTAATGCGCGCCTTGGGAACGAGTTGTTGCAGTGCGTTTGCAACTGCGTAAATCGATTCGATGCGATTGTGGACGTAATAAACTTGGCCTCCGCGATCGATTTCGGCGGTAATGGCACGTTGCACGATTGCGTCACCGGCCGGAACGACAATCGTCTTGATCGACATGCGATTACGTGGCGCAGTTTGGATGAGGGACAAGTCGCGAACGCCCATGAGCGACATGTGGAGCGTCCGCGGAATTGGGGTCGCGGACAGGGTGAGTACGTCGACGCTCGCACGCATCTGCTTGAGCCGCTCCTTGTGCATCACACCAAAGCGCTGCTCTTCATCCACGATGATCAGTCCGAGATCTTTAAAGGTGACGTCTTTTTGCAGCAGACGGTGCGTACCGACCACAATGTCGACTTTCCCGTCGGCAAGATCGCGCAGCGTTTCTTGTTGCTCTTTGCGCGTCTTAAAGCGCGATAGCTCTTCGATGCGCACCGGAAAGCCTGCTAAGCGAGAGTTGAACGTGCGATGGTGCTGCGCAGCAAGCAGTGTGGTCGGCACGAGCACCGCAACCTGCTTCTTATCAGCGATGGCTTTAAAGGCAGCCCGGACCGCAACCTCGGTTTTTCCATAGCCGACATCGCCGCAGACCAGCCGGTCCATCGGACGCTGGCGCTCCATGTCGGCCTTGGTGTCCAAAATGGCTTTGAGTTGATCGGGCGTTTCGTCATACGGAAACGCCTCTTCGAGTTCGGCTTGCCAGGGCGTATCGGGCGGATACTCGTGGCCGCGCGCCATTTCGCGCTCGGCGTACAGCTCAACGAGACCCTCGGCAATTTTAGCAAGCTGTTCGGAAACGCGGCCTTTGGTGCGTGCCCAGTCTGCGCCGCCCATTTTGGAGAGCCGCGGCGTGCCGCCCTCACTCGCTCCATACTTTGTCACTTGATGCATCTGTGTGACGGGCACGAGCATACGATCCGTACCAGCGTAACGCAGGTCGAGATAGTCTTGCGTTACGCCAAGAATTTTTTCAGTGCGCAGCCCTAAGTATTGCCCGATACCGTGCACGGCGTGCACGACGTAATCGCCCACCCGCAAATCCGCCAGCGTGACTGGCACGCCTTCTTTAACAGCGCGAATCTTGACGCGCTTGGGTGGCTGACCGTAGAGTTCACGATCCCCAAGCACACGTAGGCGTAAGTCCGGAATCCCAAAACCCGCTTCGATGTTGCCTTGATCGATATAGATCGTGCCTTTACGTGCCGGCGCTCCGAGAGACGCTCCATCTGTGCCGAGGGCCACGTTTGCACGTAAGTGAATGAAGTGCGCGCCGCGTTCAACGCTGAGGCCGGCACCGCGAATAATTTCGGCGGTACGCGCGGCTCCAGAGCTCACTAAAACGACGGTGTCGCCGGCTTCCACCCAATCGCGCAACGTTTGCAGCAATAATTCCATTTGCCGATTGAAATGTTCGGCCGGCCGTGATTCGAGCACGGCATTTTCGACGATGCGCGGCAGCCAGGCTTGGTCGTCCGGATTTTCGATTGCACCGGGAATGACCAGAACGCGCCGCCGAGCAAGATGTGCGGTTAAATCGTGCAGCGACGGATGGGGTGCGGCCACTTCAGCGAGTAAGGCTTCCCCGACTTCATGGGCATCGACATCCATTTCGCCCGAGTCGACTCCGGCCAATAACACGTGCTCTTCGCGCGCGCGCTCTTCTTCGAGAGCGCGTTCGATGGTGCGCAGCATCGACGGTTCCTCGAGAACGATGATCGCGCGCTCTTCGAAGTATTCAAAAATTGTATCTTGTGTGTCGGTTGCCAGCGACACCCATGCTTCGGGAATGTCGCGACCGCTGGCCAGAAATGTTTGTAGTGCGGACCGAACCGCATCTTCCCCTTGATAGCGCCCGGAAAGGCTTTCTCGAAGTGTTTGATCGCGCGGAATCTCGCTCCATGGAACGACTTCCAACTGCTCGAGGTCGCCGTCGCTACGCTGTGATTCCAAGTTAAAAGGCCGGATGGAATCGATCGTATCGCCAAAAAATTCCAAACGTACCGGCGTATCCGCGGAGGCTGCGAAAAGATCTAAAATTCCGCCGCGAACCGCATACTCGCCCGCGGCGCTAACGACATCGACGCGGTGATACCCTAAGCGGTACAGGCGCGTTTGCACGGCCTCCCAGCCAGCCTCCTCCGCTTTGCGCAACGTGAAGCGCAAAGCTTCAAACTGCGCCCGCGGCACGATGTATTGCCGGACGGCTGCGACGGGCGCGACGACAACGCGCTCTTCCCCGCGTAGCAGCTCGGCGAGCAAAGACATGCGCGCGCTGCGCTCCGAGGGGCTCTCGATAGTCCCGATCGTCTCATCCCGCGAGCGGAAGAGGCAGACGGTCTTGCCCTCGGGCTCACCCAAATAGTAGAGGAGGTCGGCGAAGGTCCGCTCGGCGGCATCGGCCGTCGGAACCACCACCAGCATCTGCCCGCCAAGCGCTCTGTGCGTGGCGGCCGCCACAAACGGACGGGCGGCAGAGACGGTCTCGTGAAGCGCGTAGGCGCCAAAATTGGCGCGGAGCCGCTCGATAAGGGTCGCAAGGGCCCGGCTCGATCCCGGAAGCGCCCGGACTAAGGGGTCTGCCAGGGATGGCGTTGGGGCGGTTTCGGTGGCAGACATATCTTGAAATTCAATCCAAATCGTGGCAAAATAGTGCTGAAATTAGCAGTCCATAGTGTTGAGTGCTAGTTTGGGCGGCCCCTGGACGGCCGCTGATTATACCAGAACAAGGAGCTATGATCTATGAACAATCTGACCACTGGGAACGATCGTTTGCAGGTCACCCGCGGCCCGGTAACCTTCCGGCCGGTCGGAGATCTGTGGAATCTAGACCCGTTCCGCAACTTCTTCTCGAACGCCCCTGCCGTGGCGGGGCTGGATATTAACCGGACCGACCAAGGGTATGTTGTCGAGATTCCAGTCGCCGGCTACAAACCCGGCGACATCGACATCACGGTGGAAAATGGCCTCCTCGCCATATCCGGAAAATCGGAGAAACGTTCATTTACCCGCTCGTTTCTGCTGCCCGACGAGGTCAACGATGAGGACATCGACGCCAAGGTCGAGCACGGTATGCTAACGTTGAATCTTAAATTGTTACCCAAGGCCCAGCCCAAGAAAATATCGATCAAGGCCAATTAGGCCAGGCTGTAAACAAACACCCGGTGCTAGGCGCCGGGTGTTTTGTTTGTCGAACTGGTCCGTGTGAAGCTTCTGCCTGCTGCTTTTCTGGCGCTCCTGTTGATGGCGGCCTCTGGCGAACAACCACTGGTGCGCTACGAACCCCACCATTTTGCCGATTGTAAGGCCGCCGCATTTTATGCCACAGATCATCCGACGGTCGGGCACTATCAATACCGTGTTTCTGGCGAATTCGTACATGCGAAGATCCGGCTGATTCGAGGGCTCGGCTACGAAGGCGCGGGGAATATCAAGTATTCGCTGTCTCCGAAAGATACCGTGATGATTTTGCCGCTCTGGACGTGGCCGCACATGAG
>JALYIF010000343.1 GCA_030775925.1 Vulcanimicrobiota bacterium
CCGTACTGCTGTACGGGGCTAAACGATGCAACGAGAACGCTCCGAAAAAACTGGCAATCTGATCTAACCCGTAGGGCTGCGGCGGAGCAAGGGCGCTCGTTAGGTCCGCCGCGTCATGTGCGCTCGCTGGATGAGCAATCTTAAGCAGACCTGTGGCCGAACGAAGTTGCGCAAAAAACGGCAGCGCAAGTAGCAGCGCCGCTCCTATCACCGTCGCGCAGCATACCCACATCCGCCGGCCGGAAACCGCTAAACCTCCTTCTTCGAGTGGGTCGCGACAATACAGCACTAAGAAAAGGAACGGGACGAGCAAGGCCGGCAGAATCGGGTAATATGCCATGGTCACCGACATCGCCGAAACAATCATAAGTGTCCACAACGATGCCCGCGATAGCGCCGCCAGACGCGGGATCATGAAGATCGCAAGTAGACTTATGAGCAGCGTACTGGAAAGCAGCTCGGGATAGTAATGGTTATACCCGACCGCAGCGAGATTTTGCGAGACGACCGCTAAGGTCAGCGCGACGCCGCCGGCAACCTTACCGCCGCGTAATCGAACGGTTTGATAGATAACTGCGGCGAGTAAACCCCAAAGTGTTGCTAGCAAAGCTAAATAACGTTCACCGACGCCGGCAATTTGGAGGGGACTCAACAAATGCTGCAGTGTAAACCAGCCGGTAAATTTTTCAGCCCACTGCAGATCGACGATCCGCCGGAGGCTCCACCCGGGCGCGGGGGGTTCGGACGCATCCGAAATGGTAGCCGAAACATCCCAAAGCCGCCGCTTAGCGGCAGCATGCAGCATCTCCCGATACAAATGGGGGTGCCAAAGCGGTGCATCACCCACCTTCGCGGGCAGCCCAGCGTAGATGGTGAAATCGCCACCCGCTTCTGAAAACATCCCCACATTGCTGCCAAGAACACCCGGCAGCCAAAACAAAATGCCGATTCCCGATACAAAGGCCGCTTGGATAAGGACCGTGCGCAGGCGCGAGAAAAACGTCGGCCGCTCCGTCATCCAAAACTGGATGAAGCGTGCCAGAATTCCAAGCAGCAAGGCACTAAGAACGATGCTGGGCCGGAACCAAATCAACAGGCCAACGGAAACCGGATACAAGGCAAGCAAGCCAAGCGCCGGAACCAAGGCGCCCCAGAGACGTTGCCGCGTGGCATCCAACAGCGAGCTTCCGGCCAGACTTAGAATCAGGCTGTATATAAATGACAGCGTTAAAAGAGCAGCGCAAAACTCAAGGCGGTCCAAACGGTCTCCATCGGACGCATGCGTCCGCCAAAATGACACCCGAATTTAAAAAAACCGGTTTCTCTAAAACCGAGGCTTCACACCCCTGGCCCCTCTTAAACAAGGCTTTCGAGAAGACCCGCCTTCACCTCGACACGAGCCGGCACCGCTACATCAATCGCCCCGGCGGTAAGCCATCCTTTGACCCTTCGACCCTTCGACAAGCTCAGGGCAGGCTAAGCTCAGGGCAGGCTGAGCTTGGGATGACACTCGTGGAGTTAATCGACGCGGTAAGAACCACTTGCATCTACGGAGAGGCTACGCCCGGCAATGGCGATTGAGCGCACGGTGTGATCCCAAAAGGTGAGCACGCGCACGGCGATCGGTTTGAGGTTTGCAATCCATTGACGAGCTCGCGTCGACACCGCGACTGCGTCGCGCATCCATGCCGGATGATCCCGTGGGAGAAAAGGCGTCTCGAGTTCTGCTTCGGGCAAGAGCGCATATTGAATGGCTCCCGGCGAAATGGCCGCAGGTAACAGCGCATGCCCCGGCTCCAGTTCAACGCGCGCTTGCATGCCGTACCCATTTCTTCAAATTCGTAATGGCCGCAATATGCAATTGTGAAACGCGTTGGGGCGATACCGCCATCGTCTCACTGATACGGTGAAGCGAGAGCTCCGCGAAGTAATGTAACCCCAGAAGCTTGCGATGCCGTGGTGAGAGTTTTTGCAAGGCCTGGCGAATCGTAGCGCCATCAGCGCGCTCGCTCACAATTGCCGCCGGGTCGGCTGCCCAATCACCCGACAGCTGTTCGCCAATCGGCAGTGGCGCATCCAATGAAACCGGCGAATAACGGTACGCGTGCATGTTTGCGCGCCGCAACCCGGGCCGCAGACGCTCCATCTCTTGCATGGTTGGCAGCGCTCCCCGCTCTGTTGCAATCGCGTACCGTTGCCGTTCGCCTTCCCGTACATCGCGGCGCACGCGTTCTGAGACGGGGTCTAAGCGGCGGATGCCATTAAGCATGGCGCCGGCGCAAATCCGGCGTGCATACTGCTCCAGGCTTGGGCCGCGCCCGGGATCAAACGAATCCACGGCACGGATGAGCCCCACACATCCTTCACCGATCAAGTCGTCGAGATCGCTTCCAGGCACGATGCGACTCACACGGCGTGCGATTTTTTTCACCAGCGGAAAGAGATCCCGGATCTGCGCTTCGCGCGTCTGGGCGTCTATCAGATCACTCCTCTTCATGGGTTCTCTTGTAAACGGATTCGAGGATGGTTCCGAAGCCGTGTGCATCGTGCTCGGCAATTGACTGGGCCAACGGAGCGATCGCAAAAGAACCGGATTGTCCGAGGCAGGCGCTGAGCGGGGTAAGCATCTGCTGGAGCAACAACGCCTCAAACTGCCAGCCTACTTGGCGAATGTCGATCCTATCCACGGTTCAAGTTATTGGCAATTCGCATCATTTCGTCTGCGGCTTGCACGCCTTTTGCGTTTGCTTCATACGCGCGCTGCGCAGTCATGATCTGCATCATGGATTCGACAATTGAGACATTCGATTGCTCGAGCATTCCGAAGCGGACTTTGGGTTGATCGTTTCCACCAGGGTCGATCATCGTGAGCGCGCCGGCAGCACCGTTTGGCGTGAAGAGCGTGCCACCCATTGCTTCGAGGCGCTCGGGAGCCGAAAATACTGCAATGCGAATGCGTCCGCATGCCACCGTGCCCGATGGCATCCTGGCCGTGACGGTGCCATCTTGCGCGACTGTCACACTGGTTGCCGCTGCAGGAATTCGAATGCCATCCAAGCGCCAGCCTTGAGGAGTGAGCAGCGTCCCATCTTGTGCGCGCGAGAATTCACCATCGCGCGTGAACGCACGCTTTCCGCGATGATCCGTGAGCGCAAAGAACCCCGTTCCCTCAATTGCAATATCGAAGGGACCGCCGCTCTTCATCAGTTTGCCTTGTTCGAACACCGTGTGCGTTCCCAGAGACGTGGTCCCCAGCCCAAGCCGGCCAGGAACCGCGATCTCGCTGAAGGATGCCGCTGCACCCTTAAAGCCCGCGACGTCGGCGTTTGCTAAATTGTTGGCAATGACGTCGAGATTTGTTTGTTGCGCGGCCATGCCGGTTGCGGCCGCAAAAAGCGCGCGGTTCATGAGTTCGTCCTTTATTTCAATCGTGCGAGTTCGTTGCTGGCTTTTTGATTGGTTGCATCGATTGCCGTAACAACTTTTTGAGCGCTCTCGAACGAGCGCTGCGCACCAAGCATGTCGATCATCTCCGCGATCGCGTTCACGTTGGAGCTCTCGAGAAAGCCGGACCGCACGGTCGTGCCGGAGGGAAGCGCGATACGATCGATTGCAAGGCCTCCCTTTCGGACGGTTCCATCTAGGGCAATCGTAGCGCCCTCGGGTACGAGTAGCGCACCGTGTCGTCCCTGCAGGCGGCGCCCCGCATCATCGCTCAATGCACCGAAGCGATCTCGCGAGAACGATCCATTTCGCGTCCGAGATGTAAACCCACGGGCATCGACCACCACAAAGTCTCCAGCACCCGCGAGTGCAAGGTCAAATGGGCGGCCGGTCCTTCGAAGCGCTCCTTGTTCGCCGGAGGCGGTTGGAACAACATGGGACCCGGCCCCATCGAACAAGCCCCGTGCAAGGTGCCTTCTGAAGCCATCGCTCCCGGCGTTAGCCAAATTATCCGACGCAATATCCAGCCGCGACCGGGCCGAGAGCATCGCGCTGGTCGCCCATCCAATTCCGTCCATGAGGAAATCCTAGCCAGCAACCATTACCGTTCCGTGAACGACGGATTGCTAGGAGCCAACCGCGAACAGACACGCGGTGCGAATACGGCATCTAGTAGCTGCGGTTCTTCTTCTATTGGCCCTGAGCGGCGTTGCCATAGCTGCGCCTGGCGTTCCGGTGGAACTGCAAAAGGGCAATGAGATTTACTATTTGCGCGATCACATGCAAATGTTGGAAGATCGCACCGGAAAGCTGACGATTAATGAAGTCGCGCGCGAGCGTAACTTCGAGCCATTCGGGACGATGGATAACGCGAACGCCTACTACTGGATCCGCTTCACCATCACTGCGCGGGAAGCCAGCGCGGACAGCTGGTACCTCTTTATGGGGTATAAGCCGCGCCTAGTCGATTTTTATGCTCCGCAGCCAGACGGAACCTATACCGTCCAACATTCCGGCAATGCGCTACCGTATCGCGACCGTCCCGTAAAGGTCTATGGCTGGGTCGCATTCGCATTGCCCGTCGCCACCAAACCGCAGACGTATTTTGCACGCATCCAAACGGTCGAACCAAACTTGACCGTCGCCGTCGATTCCTCAGACTTCTTCTTCCATCAGAATCAACAACAATTGCTGATGATTGTCGGGCTGACCAGCGTCCTGGTAGCGCTCGCACTCTCGAGCATGATCTTGTTCGGTCTCGCGCGCGGGCGCGTGTATCTCTACTATGCTGCCTATCTGATCGCGCAACTCTTCTACCGTGCCAATGACGTCGGTGTCGCGTCAGCCTATTTATGGCCCGGCAGTTCGATGTCATGGACGCAGCTTGATGTGTTCTTCGATGGCCTCACGGTGGTTACGGCAACGCTTTTCGTTCGCGCTTTTTTGCATACCGCGCACCTTTCACGCGTCCTCGACCGCATAAATATTGGCATCGCCGTCGTCGCCGGTTGCTATGCCATCGCCGGCCTTCTCAACGTCCCGTTCAAAATTTCGTGGGCGTGGAATTTTGGTTATATCTACGTACCAGTTTGGATCATATCAGGGATTTTAGCGTGGCGGGCGGGTGAAGAGCAGGCGAAGTTTTTCTTACTTGCATGGATTGCGCTCATGGCTGGAATTCTTGCCGCCGATATCAAGCAACTGGGAGTTGGCCGCGGCAATTTCTTGGCAGAATTCGTGCTCTCACACGGGCCCTACTTCGGCATCGCTATTCAATCGACGTTCCTATCCCTCGCGCTCGCGATCGAGCTACGGCAACTCTCAACGGCAAAGGCGCGCTTTGAATCAATGGCGGTCACCGACACGGTTACCGAAATTGCGAACCGGCGAGTGTTTGATGACCGCTTACGCTCGGAGTGGAATCGCGCCCTTCGCAACGGCAAACCTCTTGCAATCCTTATCGCCGACGTTGATTTTTTCAAACCGTTTAACGATCAATATGGTCATGCCGCGGGAGACCACTGCTTACGCGCCATCGCGAAGAGCGGGGCGAGCTGCATGAACCGGCCCGGCGATACGTTTTGCCGCTTTGGTGGGGAAGAGTTTGCGGCCGTCTTGCCGGAGACCGACCGTGAAGGCGCGCTTGCCATCGCCGAATCAATCCGAAATGCAATCCTCTTGATGAATATTGGTCACGAGCGCTCGTCGGCGGGGGTTGTCACCGTCAGCGTTGGCGTGGCGTCCGCCGTTCCAACATCCCAAAATTCCGCTGCCGGCGTTGTAAATGCGGCCGACAACGCCCTCTACCGTGCCAAGGCCAATGGACGAAACCGGGTGGTAACAGAAAACTATGAATCGGTGGGCAATGTTCTTTCGATGGTCTAGCGCGCTCGTCGCGTCCTTTTTATTGGTTGCGTGCAGTAACGCATCGCATCCGTCCGCACAATCGACCCTGGCATCCTCAGCCGACCGGGAGCTGGCCGACGTCGAGCCGATCGTGCGTCCCTACAAACGACAACACGTCGTAACCGGCACCGCAATTGAAGGCCCGGCGCTTATCATCTCCACGGATGCCGAACAGTGGAGCCAGCTTGACGACAGTGCGGACGAGTCGCTTAAGGCGGCGCTCCTAGCGCGGTGGGCAAAAAGCTGGACCCGCGACAACCCGCACCGGCACGCGCACGTGCGCGTGGTGTTTAGAAACTATTACGGCCAGGAAATTACCTCGGTCGCAAAATCCGTCTAAGGCAAGGAAAACGCGCCAATCAAAAACTCATACAGGCGGTCAACCGACTCGTCGACACTCTGGGTTGCGGTCTCGATCGTCATCTGAGGGTTTC
>JALYIF010000344.1 GCA_030775925.1 Vulcanimicrobiota bacterium
ACCGTTTTCCTGGGAAGAGGCGAGTCGGCAGCGTCATCAGCGTAGTTCGTCATCCAGCAACTGGAGCGTCTTGGTATACCGGTCGCGCATCTGGTCCTCAAAGGGAACGAGATCACCCAGCAACGCCGCGGCCGTAGCCGTCGAGTAGAAGAAATTATTGCCCGGAGATGGTTGCGCATGTAGCATTGTATTCAAAAACTCGTGCTGCGTGTCGTTGAGATAGTGTTGACCAATGTAGGTCTTGGTGAGCTCCGTACGCGTTCGCGAATCCATGTACTGCGTGGCCGCGGACGAAGTCGCGACCGTCCAAGCCGTCTCCTCGGGGACGATCAAATTGAAGCCGCCGGGTCCCGCTTGTCGGAACGCCTCCCACCCAGCCGAAAAAGACACCCGCTCGGAACCCCGGTTCGCGTCGACAAGATGAAAAAATGCCGCAAGGACACGGACGTGATGGGGATGAGCAAGTTCGAGATGTCTAAGATTCGTAGCGACTTCGGCCCGAATGCTTTGCAGGGAGTCCACAAGAAGTTCGTGATGCTTGCGGTTCTCTACCCAGTTATTCACGGCCAGCGCCAGCAAAATTGCAACCACAATGGAAATAATTTCTAGAACTAGATCGGACACATCAATGTGAATGTTTTTCAGCATTCGATTTTCCGGAGCAGGTCGCCAACGCTCGCGGCGTCGCGGATGAGCCCGCGGTTGCTATGAGGAATAAAGTCTTCCTGTACGCCGCGCTCGATAAGCTGCAGCAGCGAATCGTAGTAGCCATCGACATTTAGAAGCCCGATCGGCTTCTGTTGAATGCCAAGTTGCGCCCAGGTGACAACTTCAAACAACTCATCAAAGGTGCCGTATCCGCCCGGTAGAGCGATGAACGCATCGCTAAGGTCCGACATTTTCGCCTTCCGTTCGTGCATCGTGTCGAGGATGTACATCTCGCTCAAACCCTCGTGCGCCACTTCCCGATCGGCTAAGGCTTGCGGAATGACACCGATGACACGGCCGCCGGCTGCAAGCGCAGCGTCTGACACCACCCCCATCAGTCCCACGTGGCCTCCTCCGGTAACAATCGAGATTCCTCGTTCAGCGAGGGTTCTACCAAGTTCGGTGGCGAGGCGCACAAAGGCGGGATTGCGCCCCTTTCGCGCTCCGCAGAACACGCAAATCGTTTTCAACTAGGTGATGTCCAGCGGCTCGATGCGGTGTGCGCTGCGCGTTTCCATAATGGTCATAATGCCTTCGGTAATATGGGCTGCAAAGTGGGGCGTCGCCCGATGTGCCTGAAAGGCCGCCTCGTCATCGTATTCTTCAAACAGAAAGAATTTGCGCGGCTCGTCCGTCGACCGGTAGGCGTGATACCGCTGGTTGCCAGGCTCTTGACGTGAGTGCCGCAGGCACTGGCGGAAATGGTCGGCTGCGTCCTCTTCGTGCCCGGGCTGAATCACGTAGGTGACGGTTATGGCAAACATTCTGCGCGCGTTGGGCAATGAGCCGCAGGCCGCCTGCAGAAGCAGCTACCATGAGCGACGACAATCGCAAACTGGTATACTCGACCGACTCTGGCTGGCAGGACGGCGCAGAACCAAAACGGCCGTCTAAAAAGGCAGCAACAATGCCCAGCGTCCCCGACGACGGCATTGTTCGCGTCGCTCGCGAGCGCCGTCGCGGCGGCACGATGTCGGTGATTACGGGAGTCGACGAGCCGGCTCTTGCCGCAACCGCAAAGGCGCTGAAAAAATTGTGCGGCACCGGTGGCACCGCCAAGAATGGAATTATTGAAATCCAGGGCGATCATCGCGATGCAATCGTCAGCTATTTTCAGGGCCATGGGCAGCGCGTTAAAAAGGCCGGCGGCTAAGCCTTCGCGCGCAAGACGACGCATGTCGATTGAGCGGTCGCGTACAGCGTACCGGCCCGATCGCGCAAATCCGAGCTTGCAACGACGATGGTGTTCCCGGCATGCACGACTGTTGCTTGACAGATTACGGTGCCGACCGATGATTGCATCGCGCGGATGTATTTGACGCTGAGGTCCGTCGTGCCGACGCCCGTAGCCGGATCTGAAGCACCGTAATTGACACATGTCCGAGCGCGAGATCCAAGAGTGTGCTCGCGAACCCACCGTGGATGACACCGAGCGGATTGTAGTGTTCCGGCCCAGGTACGCCGCTGCACTCAAGTGTGCCATGTGAGGCGCTCAGGATTTTGAATGTAAAGAAATTCCCGATCGGCGGATAGGGCCGCTCGCCGTTCATCATCTCATTGATAAAACGAAGTCCGTCCAATTTTCCAAGCCTTCCTAAAGCGCCGTTCGCCCGCCGATTAGGCAGTCGCCGTGGTCGACCTTCACGAATGCAAGATTCTCGATCCGGATATTCCATTGGATCTTTTTGGAGCGCAGCGATTGGGCAAGTTTGGTTGCCTCCTGCGGATCGATGCCGGCCGAAATCGTAATGCGAGGCACCCACGCATGCGGGGTATAGTGGTCGTCGGGCTCTTGCGCATGTGGTCTCATACGAGCGTACACTTTGCGTTGGAGGTCTCGCAATGGGCGTTCGTCGTTTACCGTGAGATAAACGACCGCTGGAATCGATTCAAAGATCGCGACGGCGTCGGCGACCACCAGCAGTGGCGCGGTTTCCGCGGCGATCTCTTCAAGTCCGGAACGGACGTGATCCCAAGTGTAGGCTCGAGCCATGTGATAGGAAATATGCGGAACCGCAATGTGCCGGTGGTTACCGGGCGCCAACGATTCATACCCTAACCGATGTTCGTCATCCAATAGTGAAACGACCCCGATCACAATCGAGGTCGTTTCTTGGCACTGTCGCGTTTAAGCGAGGACAAGTTCCTCGTTTTGGATTCCGGCATTTTTAATGGCCGCGCGAATCATTTCTTCTTGCATTTCGGGGAGTACCCAACGCGCTTGGACATCGGGCGACAGTTTGTCGATCGGATCGAAGTACAGAAATGCCTTGCCCGGTTTCACGCTGGGAGCACTATACACCGAAATCCCATTTTCGCGATCGTAGAAATCGTAGCTATGCACGTCGCGTTTGCCGCCGCCGCCCGGTGCGTCGCACACAAAGGTTGGTGTATTGTACCCTGCGGTTGATCCGCGGACAAACTTCTCAATGTCTACGGCAGCTTGGACTGTGGTGCGGAGTTCTTCCACGCCTCTGACCAAGTCGTGCATGTACACATAGTACGGATGCACGTTGATGTGGCCAAGACGTTTGACCAGAAGCTGCATGGCATGCTGATCGTCGTTGACGCCGCGAATTAAGACCGATTGATTGCGAACAAAGATGCCACGCTCGAAAAGGAGACGCATGGCCTTTTCGGTTACCCACGAGATTTCATTTGCGCTGTTGAAATGCGTGTGTAAGACAACTTCTTTGCCCATTTTACGACCACGGTCAACGATGGAGGTGAGCGCATCCACCCATTCCGGGTGGGTCAAGATTTTCATTGGCATGACGGCCGGGCCTTTGGTCGCAAAGCGCATGCGGCGCACGTGCGGAATGTCCAGCAACGCATTGCCGATCAGCTCGATATTTTTGGGCGGCAGTTGGTAGGCGTCACCGCCGGAGATGACGATATCTTCCAATTCGGGGCGTTCGGAAATATACTGAAATGCATCTTGCCATTGTGCGGGCGTTTTCGCGAGCGAGACCTTGTCGACGTTCTCCGTATCGGGTCCGATTGCGTAGCTGCGCGTGCAGAAGCGGCAGTATACCGGGCACACATTGAGAGGCAAGAATAGCGCCTTATCAACGTAGCGATGAACGAGGCCCGGAACCGGAGAGTCATCTTGTTCGTGCAGCGAGTCCAGCGTCAGACGCGGGTGATCGTGCAGCAGCTTGCTTGCCACCGGAATGAATTGCGTACGGATCGGATCGTTGTATGGGTCGTTCCAATCGATCAACGAGATTGCGTACGGCGATACCC
>JALYIF010000345.1 GCA_030775925.1 Vulcanimicrobiota bacterium
CAAAAGTAACGGCACCGCCGCCAAGGGCTAGCACTCCGGGGTCGCCATCAATAGAATGCGCGATGGCGTCATGTTCGTATGTACGGAACGTTTGCTCGCCCTGGGCGTAGAAGACGTCGCTGATCGGGCCATGATCGGCGGTGATCACATCATCGATATCGATGAACGGCAAGTTCAACTTGCGAGCCAAACGTTTTCCAACGGTCGATTTTCCGGCAGCCATAAAGCCGATCAGCGCGAGATGGTTTCTCATCGTCTGCTGACCCTTCGGCCCACGCACGCAGGGCCCCCTTTCACCGCGCCGGCGGTTCTAAGCGGGAATAAACCGGGATTGCTGAATGGCAGCATCGACTGCGCTGTGTGGAGGCCGTAATGACTAGCGTTCCCGTGGTAAGCCGATTTTTGGTGTGCGCCTTGCTTCTGGTTGCAAGCGTCGCGAGTGCCGAGGCGCAAACAATGCGCGTTTCAACCCTCCCGATTCCCGGAACGCCGGAATTTGTTAAAACCGTCCGAGACGTGCTCTCCATTCATTACCGGCTTGTTCCGAACAACGCTGCCGAAGCCGGCCTGTTCGAAGATAGCACCCATGTTCCCAGCTTCAATCCGGCGGTAGTTCGCTCACTTAACCGGCGTTTGGAAACCGATATGAGCAATTTGCGAAACTCAAACTGGCGATCGTGGCCAGTCGACCGGCAGATTGATGCGCGCTATATCTACGCGTTGGCTCAGGATGCAAAGCGGCAGCTTATCGATGAACGCATGTACGAATACCGTCCCGCGCAATGGTTGGAACCATTGGCCAACGACTATATTGCGCTTCTCACCTATGTGCCGCAGCGGGTTGACCTTCAACGAGCGCTTACGGCTCAGATCCCAACGATGGTGGCGGAGATGCGGCGCATCTGCCGCGTCCCGACGCGCCGAAACGTAGCAACGGCAAACGAACTCATCGATGCCTTGCAAACAACGCTGCGCTTGAAGCCGGCCAGTAGTGCTCGTGACTCGGCGCATAACGCGCTCGCGTCGTACAAAACGTATTTGGCCGGGCTGCGTCATTTGCCGGAGTATCGGACGATCGGCGCGGCAAACTACGCTTGGCGACTACGCCATGTCGAGTTGCTCCCGTGGACCCCGAACGCGCTGCGCAGCATCGCTCAGCGAGAACTCGCTGCCGTCGACCGGCAATTAGCGACTTTAAAGCCAAAACTTGAAGCCGACCCTGTCGCGACCGAGGCACAAGTTGCCGCCGCCAAAGCTCTTGACCAACCTGCCCTTCTGAGCATGTACGATGCAATTGAGGAACAACTTCGCGCGAAGGTTGATGCGCTAGGAATAATTACGGTGCCCGGCGGTGTTGGGCCGATCAAAGCACGAGTAACGCCCGATGCCATGATACCGCTTACCGGCGACGGAGGTAGCATGACCAACGCGCCGACGTATGTGAATTCAAATGTCGGCTATTGGAACGTTGAGCACTTTGCTCCAGCAATGTCCCAGAAAGACCGTCTCGATACCGTTGTGCAAGCGCAAGACTTCGGCGTGACCGGGATGGGGCCATACGCCGTGCACGAAGGCGTTCCCGGACATCATCTCCAGCTCTCGATTGCACGTTTGAATCCCGATCCACTCCGCAGTATTTTAAGCGATCCCGTTCAGGTTGAAGGGTGGGCGCTCTACGCCGAAGACGAATTCCAGCAGGCTGGCGGCCTCGGGCCTTCAGTAAGCGCGCGCTATCACACGCTGGGCTCCTGGCGTTTTCGAGTGCGCCGAGTCGTGTACGATGTGAATGTGGAAACCAACCAGTGGGGTCTTCAAGAAGCGGCCGATTGGAAAAGCTCAGCGCCGCACGGGAAGGGAAAGATTGACGAGGACCTTTTGCGCAGCGTGAATTGGCCCGGGCAACTTATCTGTTATTTTGCAGGCAAGATGCAAATTCTTGACTTAAAAGCCGCCTATAAGAGAAAACTCGGCAGCGCTTACAGCGAACGCAAGTTTAACGATGCACTCTTATCTGCAGGCTCAATTCCTTATGCGCTCATTCGAGCGCGGATGCTCGGCGAACCAGTCCCCGGTTTCGATTAACCTCCGGTGACTGAGGCCTCTGCGGATCTCGCGCAAGTATGGAAGCTGCGCTACGAGCGATTATCGCGACTGTACGGGCTTTTAAGCGATCCTTCGCCAGACTATCAAGAGCGTGCCGACGCGGCGTTACGTTTTGCTTTAGAGCAACTGCAAGGGCAGTTTGCGGCCGTCGGCCACTTAGACCGTGGGTTGCACGTCTTTGACTACTACACGGGCGATCGCGGACAACCTGAAGCGGCACAGCGCGCCCAATGGAACCATTTGGCGAGCAAACATCTATCGAAAACCACCGGCATCAGCGTGTGCTCCAACACAACTGGACAGGCAGATCTTCGGTGTGATGAGCGCAATTGCGGGGTGGGTTCTTTTGTTTCCTCGACCCTTCAATACGGAGACCGGAAGTGGCTGCTACTCGTGGGATCCCCGCAGCCGCGGCCAACGACCTACACAGATAGCGATCAACTCTTTATTGAAGACCTGACCGATTTTTTCATTCGCGTCATGACGCAGCGCGAAAGCCGCGAACGCATCGCGACTAAAGCGTATTACGACGGTCTGACCCGCGCCGTGAACCGGCATGGGTTGCTCGAATACCTCACAGCGGCGATCGCAGCGGCGCAACGCGGGAACCATCGAGGCGTCCTCCTTTATATGGACCTTAATGGCTTCAAACAGGTCAATGACACTTTTGGGCACAAGGCCGGCGACGTCGTGCTGCGTGACTTTGCCGATCGTATTCGAACCGTACTGCGCGCCGAAGATTTTTTTGCACGCCTTGGTGGAGACGAGTTTGCTGTCGTCATGCCGCACGTGCGAACAC
>JALYIF010000346.1 GCA_030775925.1 Vulcanimicrobiota bacterium
ACATCACCTACGGTCGCGGTATCTCAAAGATGGGCTCGATTCTCGATGTTGCGCTCGAACGTAATATTGTTGGTAAGAGCGGTTCGTGGTACACCTATGGCGAGACGCGCATCGGCCAGGGCCGCGAGAACGCAAAAGCCTATCTCGAAGAGCACAACGATCTTGCGGATGAGATCACGGCCAAGCTGCGTGATGCAGTGCCGGCCATTGTCTCCAAAAATGGCAGCGCCGCTGCCCCACCAATCGAAGACTAATGCACCAGCGCCACCCTGAGGCGAGCACACCGTGTCACGCTGAGGCGAGCACACCGTGTCACGCTGAGCTTGTCGAAGGGGCACGAAAAGCCCGAGTAACGGCGTTGCGCATGCTTGCGCAGCGCCGTCTTACTGAGGCGCAACTCTGGACACGCCTGGAGCGAAAAGGTTTTTCCGATGAGCAGCTGCGTGAAGCGGTTAACTCATGCAAGCGCGACGGCTATGTTGACGACCGCCTCTTTGCAGAACTGTATATCGAGCAAAAACGCCGCTCGATTGGCAACTCCCGCTTAGCCGGCGAACTAGTGAAGCGCGGAATTGATCGCGATGTTGCTGCGTTAGCCGTTCAACGTGCATTAACGGATGAGCCCGCGCGCGCGGACGATGCGATCGAAAAGCTCTTCCGAACCAAATCCAATCTCAGTTACCCGTCGGCGGCGCGCGCCATGGAGCGCTTAGGCTTCCCCGCATCCCTCATCTACCGCAAACTCCGCGAACACGCAGCCGCATTCGGCCCATTCGCCAAGCAAATAATGGACCCGTCGAGTTTAAGGAATGAAAGTGCGTAACAGCTTTGTCATTGACATGTAACGCGTCTCGTTTTTTCGATCAGTCTCGCTGGTTGGAATGAACAAAAAGATTCCAGAGATCGTAAGTAAGGCTTTTAAATGTTGCAACAGGGCCATTCGGTTATTGCGACGCAGTTTTCCACGCGACGTCAGAAATTTATATCCGATTGTTCCGTTCGTGGAAAGGGACGTCCCGACCGGAATTTTTCTTTGGGTTGGGCTCGTTGGGGCTCTGGCAGATCTAGTTCCTGAATACTGTCACCCCGCAGAGAACTTCATTCCCTTGGTGAGCCCCGTGGAAGCGGAGAAAATAAAATCCATCGAGCAACGGCTCTATTCGATTTTTGCGGATGTGGGCTTTCGGTTGCAGGGTGTCGGCTTTGAGAACGCTCAGCGGGTAGAAGCTGTGCACCCCGCGATGTATTTCAGATAGGCGGCTCGTGATTGTAGCTCCGGACTATGGAAGCGCCGCACAAAATTGTCCGATGGTAACTTTGCTGGGGCACTGGCAGTTGTATGTCCGCCTTGAAAGTACTTGTTGCTGAGGATGATCAGTCTATCCGTGACCTGGTTACACACCACTTGGAGCGCGAAGGGTTTGTCGTCATTCCGGTCTGCGACGGAGCGGCTGCATTGCGGGCGGCGCGCGATTTAGCTGATCTTGCCGTGCTGGACGTTGGACTGCCCGGCATCGATGGATTTGAAGTGGCTCGCACCTTGCGACGCGAGAAGCGTGATCTTCCCATTGTGATGCTGACAGCGCGTAGCGACGAAATAGATCGCGTCGTCGGATTGGAGTTGGGTGCTGATGACTATATCTGCAAGCCATTTTCGCCACGAGAACTCATCGCACGCATCAAAGCAATTTTGCGCCGAACGGGAGCCGTCTACGATCAGGCTCCCTCCATTATCCAATACGGGCGTCTTGAAATTGACGAGGCGGCGCGCGAAGCGCGTGTGGACGGTGTCGATGTCCGGTTAAAGCCTCGTGAATTCTCTCTGCTGTTGGCCCTGGCCAGTAATCCCGGCGTTGCGCTCTCGCGTCAGACGCTGCTCGAGCGGGTCTGGGGCTTCGATTTCGATGGTGATGAACGGACGGTGGACGTTCATATTCGGCGTGTGCGCTCCAAGATCGAAGAGACGCCGAAATTACCGCCCTTGCTCTTCACCATTCATGGCTTTGGATACAAGTTCGCCCGTCCGTGAGCGTCCTCTCACGCTGCACGCTTTGGCGCTGGCCATTCACGCTGAAGTTCGAGTGCGCCCCGTTCCGATCTTGGTGCTACGGCTGCCGCAGTTCGAGCGGATTGCCTGGCGGCACGGAAAACGTGCGGCTCAACGACTCGAGCGCAGTGCTGCACGCGCATTTATGCAAGCTGCGCGGCAGTCGTTGCGCAACCAGGATATCCTCGCGCACGAACCTCATTCTGATATCTTCGCAGCCGCCATTGTGGCCGGTCCGCGCCGTGACGACAGTAGCGAACCGTATCGGATTCCCAGTGCTCTTGATTGCCGGTCGGCGCTCGAACGAATCGCCGCCGGCATGTCGCTTGCGACCGAACTCTCAATCGAGACCGGCTGGACGATCGTCCGCCGCACCGATGCCAAATTGCTGGACCTTACATTCGACATTGCTTTAGCGCTCGAGCGCGGCCAGCGCGAGCGCGAACGGTACGAATTCTTCGCCACCGTCGGGCACGAACTGCGCACCCCACTAACTTCGATTCGCGGTTATCTTGAGACTTTAATTGAAGGCGATATGGATGGTGCAACGTCGCGCCGCTTTTTAGAAACGGCTCGTAAAGAAGCGCTGCGCCTTGGTCGCCTCGTCGACAATATGTTTGAATTCTCGCTGCTCGATCTCTCGGCGTCGTCCCTGCATTCTACCGTGTGCGATCTGTCTGCAACTGTTGCAGCGGCGTGCGCAGTGATTGCGCCGCAGGCCGCTGCGCGTGCAATTACGGTGCGCCAAGTCATCACGGGTACAACGCTCGCAGGCATTGATGAAGATGCGTGTACTCAGGCGTTGGTCAATTTACTGGACAATGCGATTAAATACGGCCGGGATGGCGGATGCGTGCAACTCAGTATGCGTCGGGACCCGCCATTTGTCCGCATTGCAGTCGAGGATGATGGCCCGGGCGTCGCCCCCGGCGATCGGGAAAGAATTTTCGGATTGCGCGTGCGTGGGGCGCAGACAGAGCGCCCGGGGACCGGTATCGGTCTTGCGATCGTACGAATGATTGCCGAGCGAGCCGGCGGTGAAATCTCCGTGATGGAATCCGCCCTCGGAGGCGCTCGATTTGAACTGCTGCTCCCCGCGCGGGCGGAATCGGTGACGGCGGTGTCGTAGATGTTTGTCCGTGGCAACGTGCGCAGCCCGGTTCGCTCATCGCAGCGAAGAAGATTTCGCCAGTCTCTTTGATTTTTTCCGTGTCGACTGGCAATACGAACCCAAAAGCTTTCCGATTATCTGGGATGCACAGGGCAACGTTGTGGAGTCTTTTACTCCCGACTTTTATCTGCCTGAGTTCGACCTTTACGTCGAGGTAACCACCGCTGCTTCCCGCTTCCGAACGCGCAAGAATCGAAAACTGCGCCTTCTGCGTGCGGCCCATCCGGAGCTTCGCGTAAAGCTGTTTCATCGAACTGACGTGCAACGCGTGCTCGGGAAATTTGTCGCATGATCGGCGAGTTACTCTTCGATGCGGCGACCATCCGGAAGCGTGTGTTAGAACTCGGCGCGGAGATCGAGGCGGATTACGCTGGAAAAATGCCGATGTTCATCGGCATTTTAGATTCCTCAGCGATCTTTCTCTCGGATCTCACGCGGGCCATATCCATTCCTAGCGAGTTCGATTTCATCGCCGTTTCAAAATTTGCGCCGTCCCAGAGCGTACGGTTTCTAAAGGATACGGCGACATCCATAGAAGGGCGGCACGTCATTTTGGTGGAGGACGCCATCGATACCGGACTGACCCTGCAGTACGTAATCCGGACGCTCAAGGCTCGCGGGCCTGCCTCCATTGAGGTGTGTACCCTCCTCGATCGTCCGCCCGTCCGCCGAATTGCCGATATTGAAGTCAAGTACTGCGGATTTAAGATCCCGGATACATTTCTGGTCGGATACGGATTGGACCATGAAGGACGCTATCGCGAACTTCCCGCCCTCTACACGCTCGGAGCATGGCAGCAATAAGATGTTGAACCGCTTTTTTGTCCTTTTGCTGGGTGGATTGCTCGCACTCTCTCCTCTCCAAGCAAGCGCGCTCGAATTTCAATCGATCGTGCAAGCTGCTTCCTCGTATCACAATCCGAACGCGCGCTTAGAAGCACTCTATCGAGCGGCGCTCCTGGATACGGGGCATCAAGCCACGATCGCAGCCGACGGCACGACCTATGTGAAGACGGGCGATATTCCCGCTGAGTGGTTGCGCGATTCCAGCGCGCAAGCGCGTCCATATTTGTTCTTCGCCAAAACGGATCCGCAAGTGCGGGCACTACTGCATGGCATCATTGCGCGACAGGCCAAATATCTTCAGGTGGATCCGTATGCAAACGCGTTCACATTGGACTATCGCGTATGGGAACAAAAATTTGAATTAGATTCGCTTGCGTATCCGATCATCTTAGCGTGGAGCTACTGGAAAACCACGGGTGATGCATCGATCTTCTCGGGCGATGAGTCACTGGCGTTTGATAAAGCGCTTGGGACGATGCAGCGCGAGCAAGACCACCCCAAAAATTCCCGGTACGGACATCGCGAGATGGTTGATGGCAAGGGCCGGCCGGCTGCCTTTACCGGAATGATTTGGAGCGGTTTTCGCCCATCGGACGACGCGTGTTATTTTAACTTTTTGATTCCCTCGAACATGATGGCGGTGGTGGCGCTCGGCGACATGTCCGAAATCGAACGCGATGTTTACCATAATCTCATTAAGGCGCACGAGGCCAAATCTCTCGAGCAAGAAGTACAGCGCGGGATTCAAACCTATGGCCTGCTCTACACGCCCAATTACGGCTACATCTACGCCTACGAAGTGGATGGACTGGGCGATGCGATGTTCACCGACGATGCGAATATTCCAAGCCTGCTCTCCGCTCCGTATATGGGATATCTCAAAGCGACCGACAAATATTACCAGTCGACGCGGCGCTTTTTGCTCTCTGCGGATAATCCCACATTTTATACGGGTTCGCTGGCACGTGGGATTGGTAGCCAGCATACGGCCGATCATTGGGTCTGGCCGCTCGCTTTAATTATGCAAGGGATGACCGCGACGACCCAAAACGAACAACACGACGTCGTAAATGAACTGATTGCAAGCGACCCCGGAGATCATCTGTTGCACGAATCCTTCGATCCAAATGACCCGGCAAAATTCACGCGTATGGATTTCGGTTGGCCAAACGCGCTTTTTTCAGAGTATATG
>JALYIF010000347.1 GCA_030775925.1 Vulcanimicrobiota bacterium
TTGTCTGGCCCACAGGCAAAACAATTTCCATCATCGACCGGCACGTCTGCCACTAACGACCGATTTCCAGGCGCGTGGCGCATGCATCGGGCAAGTGGCCCTCATGAATTTTCTCTTGCACTTCTGAAATCGCATGCGGGTAGCGGCAAAACTCGGCGACACGTGCATCCGCATCGTACCAAACAAACGACGCTTCGGGGTTGAGATCACGTGGCTGGCCAACGCTTCCAACGTTAATAAGATAGCGGGAACCGGCTTCGAGTGCGAGATTTCCGCCATGTTGCATGTGGGCGTGGCTGATGACGCCCTCAGGATCGAGGCGATAATATTCAGCGATATGCGTATGGCCTACAAAAATTATCGGCGCATCCGTATTTTCGAAGGCGCGTGCCGCCGTGCGCTTATCGAGAATGTATTCAAAATAATTTACCGGCGCGCCGTGCACCATCAAATACTCGGGCACACGAATTTCGTAGCTTAACTCATTGAGCCATGCAACATTTTCTTTGGAAATGACCGTTTGGGTCCACTCAATGGCAGCGCGCGCAACCGGATTAAAATATTCGACGCCAAAGTTGTCGATCGCCGCGACATCATGGTTTCCGAGGACTGTTGCGGTACCTCGCGAGCGAATGAGCGCGACGCACTCATTTGGATTGGGTCCATATCCAACGATGTCGCCAAGACACAACAAGCCATCGTCACCGGTGAGCTTTGCCAGGACCGCGTTCAACGATTCCAAATTTGAATGAATGTCGGACACAACCGCATACCTCATGCGTGGTCTACCGCACGCAAATGTTCGGCAAAGGCTTTGCGCTCGGATGCCGTGCCCACGGTCACCCGAATGTGTCCATCAAGGGGCGCTGCAAACGGCTTGCGCACAAACACACCGCGCTCCAGCAAGGCTTTAACCACGCCATTAGCTTGCTCGGCCGTTCCATAATCAATACAAACAAAATTCGTTTGCGACTCAATCACCTTGCGTCCCAAGGACGTAGCCAATTCATAGTACTCGCGGCGGCCTTTTTGCACGTCGGCGACAACGCCTTCCACGTAGCTTTCATCTTCGAGCGCCGCCAGCGCGCCAACTTGGGCGTTGCGATTGACACCATAATGCAACCGGATCTTTTGAAACGTCTGCACGATGTTCGGGGTCGTCACCGCATAACCAATGCGCGCTCCAGCCAAGCCGTATGCCTTTGAAAACGTTCGCAAGCGCACGAGGCGCGGATCGATAACGGTCGGCATGAAATTCTGAGCCGGAGCAAATTCCGCATAGGCCTCATCCAAAAGGAGCAAGGTCTGCGCAGGCATCGCATCAAGAAGGCGCTCGATCTCCGCACGTGAGGCAAGCGTGCCGCTGGGATTATCAGGATTTGCCACGTACACGATACCGGGGTTCAGCACCCTCGCGCGATCGATCAACCGGTCAATATCGATCTGACCATCTTCGCGGTAGGCAACGCGCTCGAGGGCTCCCCCAAATCCAGTCACGTGAAAAGCAAAGGTTGGATATGTGCCGCGCGTCGTAAGGGCTACGCCGCCTGGACCGATGTACGCGCGCACCGCGAGTCCCATCAAATCATCAATGCCTGCGCCGACGCTGAGATGTTCGATGCTGCACCCGAGCCGGGCTGCCAGCGCTTCGCGCAGGTCGTACGATTCCGGATCGCCATACCAACTCAAACGCGGCAACTCCTCAGACATCGCCGAAATCGCTTTGGGTGAAGGCCCAAACGTGCTTTCGTTTGCGCCAAGACGCAAGAGCGCGAGCAGGCCGCTTTCACGCATCAACTGCTCCGGACCGATGAACGGGGTTGTCGGAGGAATTGCTTCAACAGCGGGTGTGGCGCGTAGCAACGTGGTCGTTCCTTTTACGGAGTCTTGAGGGTAACGTGGTCGGTGAGGCTTGCGACCCCTTTCACGTTCCGCGCGGTTTCGAGTAGCGTGCTCTTGATGGCCTGCGTCGGGGCGGTACCTGTGAGGTCCACGACCCCATCGTGCGCGCTCGCCTTCACGGAAAGCGCGTTAACGCCCGCTTGCGCAGCCAGCGCCGCCATCACTCGCGT
>JALYIF010000348.1 GCA_030775925.1 Vulcanimicrobiota bacterium
ATCCAATCGCAGTGCCTTCACGAGTAACGCTGAGCGTCGAGTTGCCTTGCAGAAAATCGTTGAGTGCTTCGCGCAGCGTGGAACCGGCATCGATTGTTTTCGCGCCAGTGCTCGATGACAGTGCAGGCTGCATTGCTGCCTCGACACTGAGCAATTGCAGGCGGCGAATCACGTCGTGCGTGTCCAAGAGTTTGGTAACGTATGGCGTTCTTGGCGCTGTGAGGATTTCTAGCGGCGTGCCGTATTGAACGAGCCGGCCATCCTGCATGATGACGATACGATCGGCGAGGCGTAGCGCCTCGTCGACATCATGCGTTACGAACAGGATCGTCGTTTGCAAAACGCGGGCAATTCGTTTGGTCTCTTCCTGCAAGGCCGTTCGTACGATTGCATCGACCGCACCGAATGGCTCGTCCATCAGCAAGACGTTGGGTTGTGCTGCGATGGCTCGCGCAACCCCGACCCGCTGCTGCTCTCCTCCGGAGAGTTCGCGAGGAAAGCGCTTGCGGTAGCGAGCGGGTGGAAGTTCCACAAGCGTAAGCAGTTCGTCAGTGCGTTCGTCGATTCGAGCGCGGTTCCAGCCCAGTAATGATGGTACAACGGCGATATTCTGTTCGACTGTCATGTGAGAGAACAAGCCAACGGCCTGAATCACGTACCCGATCGATCGTCGCAGCGCCGTAGGATCCATAGTCGAAACATCCGTGCCGTCAATGCTGACAGCGCCACGCTGCGGCTCGATCAAACGGTTGACGGTTCGCAACAGCGTACTTTTTCCGCAGCCGGACGGCCCCAGCAACACGACAAACTCCCCCGCCGGTATTGCAAGGGTAACATCTGCAACGGCATCCCGTTCGCTCTGCGGATACCGAACCGTTACCTCCCGGAATGAAATTGGCGCGCCGGGGTGTTTGGGGGTGTTCACCAAGTTACGGGTGACGCTGCTTGAGAAACGCGGCGGCGACCTCGGCCGGTTCTTGTTTGTGCACGTCGACTGCGGCATTCATGGATCGCGCTGCGGCATCGGTGATCGACGGCGCGAGGGTATTTAGGGCCGTGCGAATTTTTGGAAACTTAGCAAGCGCGTCTTGGCGCACGACGGGCGCGACGTGGTATTCGGGCCAGAAGTGTTTATCGTCGGTGAGAACGATCAAATGCTCGGCGTCGATCAGGGCATCCGTGGTAAAGGCCGTGACCACATCGGCTTGCCCCGAGAGCAGCGCTTTATATTTCAGCCCGATTTCATATGTTTTAACATCCTTAAATCGGAAGCCGCCGTAGAATTTTTGCAGTCCGGGCAGCGCATCGGCCCGGTCGAGAAACTCGGCAACGGCGCCGAGTCGCAATTGCGGAGCTACGCTGCTTAACTGCGAGAGTGTTTTAATGCGATACCGCTGCGCGATCGCTTGGGTCGTTGCCAGGCCTTGCGAATCATTCATCGGTGATGGATCGAGCCACACGAGATTGAACCGCTTTACAAATTCAGTTTTGAGCGTGTCATACAATTGCGTTGCGTCGCGCATTGGAGGCCGGTGCAGCACGTCGATGAGACCGGTCCCGGTGTACTCCGGATACAGGTCAATGTCGCCGCGTTGCAATGCCGCCATCGCGATTTGCGTACTGCCGAGATTGAACTTGCGCTCCACGGCAATGCCTGCCGCTTCTAAAGTTTGCGCGTAGAGCTCAGCCATAACAATTGCTTCGGTAAAGTTCTTGGAGCCCACGCGCACCGCGTCTGTCTTTGACCCGGCGCAATGTGGAAGAAGCGCTGCTGCGCCGAGCAGTGTTAAAGCGCGACCGCGTGTGAGGTTCATACCGTTCTCCTTAAAAGCCGGGATCCGAAAGCGAATGCAAGCTCGACGACAATGGCGAGCGCAGCGACGCTCACCGAGCCGATGAGCAGTAGTTGCGAATTGTTGGATTGCAAACCGCGTTGAATATATTCACCTAACCCGCCCCCGCCGACAAACGCTGCCAGCGTAGCGCTGGCAATCAATTCGGTGCCGGCGGTCCGAACGCCGGTGAAAATGACCGGCGCGGCCAGCGGCGATTCCACGCGCCAGATCCGTTGCCAGAACGTCATGCCCATTCCCGTGGCCGCATCAACGGCTGCGTGAGGCACGGTACGAAACGCAAGATCGGTATTGATGGCGATAGGTGGGATTGCTAGGAGTGTGAGCGCAACCACCGCGCTGTTGAACCCGACGCCGAGCACGGGGAGCATCAGCGTTAGCATGGCAAGACTGGGAATGACCCGCCCCATGTTTACAAGTGAGAGCAGCCACGTTCGAAGTGCCGGATTGTGGGCGCTGGCGGTGCCGAGGGGAACGCCAAGGCAGAGAGCAACCAGGAGCGCGCTTGCCGCTAGCACCAGGTGTCCGTTAATGTGCGAGAGCAGATCGCCGGTTGAAATCACCTGGAATTACCTCGTCCGGCGTGGAAGATGGTGACAGATGCTCAAAACGACGGAAATTCCCGAGAAACCCGAAGCGCCGGTCCGTTCATTAGATGACCCTTCGCTGTACTTCAGCCGGGAACTTTCGTGGGTTGAATTCAACGACCGCGTGCTCGACGAAGCCGCCGACCGCACCATTCCGCTTCTCGAACGTCTAAAATTCATTGCCATCTACGGTACCAACCTCGACGAGTTCTTCATGATCCGTGTCGCGGCGATTAAGCAGCAAATCGATGCGCAAGTCCATAAGCGGTCCGATGATGGCCGTTTGACAGCCTAACATTTGGCCGGCATCTCCGAGCGTCTGCGCCGTTCACTCGACCGCCAGATGCGCTTACTTCGCGACGAAATTTGGCCCGCGCTCGAAACCCACGGAATAAAAATTGTGCCGGTCGATGAGCTCAGTAGCGAGGAGCAAACTCGTCTAGAGCGTGTGTTTGACGATCGCGTTTTTCCGGTGCTTACGCCGCTTGCCGTTGACAGCGGACATCCCTTTCCATATATCTCAAATCTCTCGCTTTCGCTCGCCGTCGAGCTCGAGGAAGTTACTTCCGAAGGTGTCCAGTTTCATTTCGCTCGTGTGAAAATTCCGCAGACGCTGCCGCGTTTTGTGCCCGTCGAAGCCGCGCCTGAGGGCGAGCGCTGGTACGTCCTCTTAGAAGATCTGATCGCGCATCACCTAGACGCGCTCTTTCCCGGCATGGAGATTCGTGATTCATACTGTTTCCGCGTCACGCGAGATGCAGATTTGGATTTGCAAGAAGATGAAGCCGACGATCTTTTAGCGGCCATTGAATCGGAATTGCAACGGCGCCGTTTTGGCGAGCCGGTTCGGCTCGAGCTCGAGCGCGGTATGCCGGAGTACATGCGCGATTGGCT
>JALYIF010000349.1 GCA_030775925.1 Vulcanimicrobiota bacterium
CTGCTAGCGCCTCGCGATCTCGTACGCCGGCCTGCGATTCCAACTACGCTGCTCGCGCTACTGGGAGTCGACGCGTTCGTCGATGGAGACGTTATAAAGGAATAAGAACTTTCGCCACTCGCCAGGCAGCGTGTTTCGCTTCACTTGGATCCACGGGATGTATTTAGGCTGCTTTGGCTTTCGCTTGAGCGCCATATTCGCGTGCTCGGGAGTTCGATTATTTTTGCGGTTGTTGCAGTACATGCATGCGCAGACCAAATTTTCCCACGTTGAAGGACCGCCCTTGCTCTTGGGGTGAACGTGATCGACCGTCATAAGCCGGTCGCGCCGTACGCCGCAATACTGGCACGTGTAGTCATCGCGCAGCAGAATATTCTTCTTCGTTAGGGCCACTTTCTGCATGGGGCGCTTGATGTAGTAGAGCATCCGGATGATCGAGGGCATCTTCATCTCGTAGCTGGGCGAACTCAAAATCCGCTCGTTGCGATGCACCACTTCAGCCTTGCCGGCAAACAGCAGCTTCACTGCCCGCTGAAAATTCGTGATGTTCAGCGCTTCGTAGGTGAAGTTTAGGACGAGCACTTCGCTCATAGAATACCCACGATACGAGCAGCCGGTAAAACGCAGAAAGCGAGACTCATAAGCCTCGCTTCCTCACTATTGCCATTCGTGTTTCAGTCAGCATCTGCGTGATTGCTAACCGTTCTTCGGGCCTGAGCCGTTCTTTGACCCTTTCAAACGTTGCGCACGCAACGTCGCTCGCGATCTCAGCAGAATGAAGATCCAGCGTCTTGGGATCGTCGGACAAGTACGCGTGCGCCGCCAACGCGAGGGTGGCGATAATCTCGGTGAGCAACGGCTCGACCGCCGGAATCTGTCCTTGAAATCCGGCCGTTTCCGCGTCGCTTAGGGGCGCTTGCGGGCTCATACAAGAGGAAGACTTACGCAGCCGTCGTTTGCTTCCCTATCGCAAACGACGCGACCATCGACAAGAAGTACTGATGCACCCGGCGATCTTGGCTCATTTCGGGATGGAATGAGGAACCCAAAATATGTCCTTGCCGCACGAGGACCCCGTGTCCGTCCAGCCACGCAAGCGTTTGCACGGCGGGACCTGCACGCTCGATCCAGGGAGCACGAATAAATACCGCCGGGAACGGTTGCTCGCCTAGAACCGGAATCGCCAGTTGCACTTCGGATGAATTAACCTGACGGCCGAAAGCATTGCGCCGCACAGACACATCGAGCAGATCGAGCGTGGGTTGCTCGGGCATTCCGGCAACATCGTGCGCGGCGACGATGAGCCCCATGCACGTTCCCCACAGTGGCATTCCGGCACGAACGCGCGCAACGATGGGTTCGGCCAAACCGAAGCGGGCAAGCAGTTTCATGACCGTTGTGGACTCGCCGCCGGGAATTACAAGCCCGGCAACCGTATCGAGGTCCGCCCGTGTTTTGACCGGAATTGCGTTTGCGCCGACATCTTCCAGTGCACGCACATGCTCTACAACATTCCCCTGCAGAGCAAGCACGCCGATGGCGATACCGTCAGCAGGCATCAGTTTCCGCGCGACGCGAGCATCTCGGACTGCGGAATCTTGCGCAAGTCGATCCCTTCCATGGCGCTCCCCGAGAGTGACTTGGATGCGGCCACAATAACGGCCGGATCATTGAAATGTGTGGTCGCGTCCACGATTGCTTTTGCAAACGCTTTCGGATTGGTCGACTTAAAGATACCGCTTCCAACAAAGATCCCTTCGGCTCCCAATTGCATCATCAGCGCAGCATCAGCCGGCGTTGACACACCCCCGGCGCAAAAGAGCACAACCGGGAGTTTGCCATGTTTGGCGATTTCTTGAATCAATTCCAGGGGGGCACCAATATCCCGGGCGCGCGATACGAGTTCTTCCTTGGGAACTGCGTGCAGTTCAGAGATCCCGTCGCGGATCGCACGCATATGGCGCACGGCCTCGACGATATTGCCGCTACCGGCTTCGCCCTTGCT
>JALYIF010000350.1 GCA_030775925.1 Vulcanimicrobiota bacterium
GCGTGCGGGGGTGGCGGGGGTACGGCGGGTGCCGGTAGTCCCGGCAACCCGAAAGTCACCAGCAAGCCGACTTCGCAGCCGACCTCTATTCCGCGCGATCATCAGGTGCATATTGTCATCGGCTTCAGTACCGGAAAGCAGACGACACAGGTAGTTCCCGGGGCCGGCGACCATGCGGCAGTGCTGCCCAAAAACGGGCAGTTCACTGATGGCGGGCCGCTGGCCGGCGCTCGCATCGCCTATCCTGACGGGTCGATCCAGATTGCGGACAGCCGCGGAGTCTTCCGGCCGGCTGACTCGGCTTACGCCCTCAAGAACCAAAAAATGCTTCAAACCAATCCGCAGGCGCAGCCCCTGGTGATCGTGAGCGATCCTTCCGGTAAAGCCAAGCCTTCGACCGCCCGGGTGGCCGCTTACGCATCAGCAATTGTCCCAACTTCCGCCGTTGTGCGTTCCACCCGCGCGGCAACAATGGGCACGATTCAAAACCTCGCGGGCATCTCGTTATTGCAGCCAACATCCAGCATTTTTTCCAGCGATTCCCTCAGCCTCGACGTTGAAGGCAGCGATATTAATAATAATACGGTCGATCTTTCCACGGCGACGGTAACCTATTCGTCCGCCACGCCGCAAGGCGGAACCGTCATTCCGATCGCCGGGACGACCGAGGCCTACTACTTCCCCCCGAGCCTCGGAGGCGGCTCCGCCACCGACACGATCAACGTTACTGTTTCGGTTCCTGGCACCACTACGCCGTTCACGGCGAGCAATAGCGTCTTGGTTGTTGCCGCTGCGGATGCGGTACAGGTCAGTGGCTCGATTCAAACGGCCTCTGCAACGCCGATGCCAGGCAGCGTCGCGTTATTTGCCCAAGTCCTAAAACACAACCTACCGCCAAATTACTGGCTAGCCTCGGCAGATGATACGGGCAATTATTCAGTCGGCGTTCCCGCTAATCAAATATTTAGTTTGATTCTCGGCACCCCGCCGCAGTTTTCGCCAACTGCAAGCTTCGACTATTTTGTCGGTGCGTCAACGGCCGACGGAAGCGTAACGAGTTACCCGAGCGGTGGCCCAGGCTTGGCTTCCCTGAACTTGTTTTTACCAACCAGCGCAGTTATTTTCAACAATGCTCCGTCGGATTCTCTCCCATCGTACGTTGGGTTTGTGCGCGATGCGTGGTATAACACGGTCGATGCCTCGCAGCTACGGATCTTCGATGCAGGTAGCGGGATCCAACCCATTCTCGCAGCAGTTCCGACAACGTTTCCGAGCCCCGCGGCGCCAACGCCGGTCGGGTCGGGGCAACTGGCCAATTGGTGTTACCAGTGGGAGCAGCTGGGCGGCGCCGCAACGTTGGTTGTTGCCGAAGCTAGTGGCGCCAATTGCAGCCAACCCGGCAACGACGGCTTTACCATCCAATTGGGTCCCGCTGCCGGGAGCTATAGTTTTGTAAAGTATACATCCAACACGAGCTACACGATCGCAGCGCCACTCGACGTTGTAACCAACGCACTGTTGGTAAAATCGGGTTCCTGGCAGCAGACGCTCACCGGAGCTCCCTCGAGCATAACGAGCGATCTGGCCAGTGTACAAGAACAGCTGTACGATGCAGCCAATCAAGTCTTCGGTTCGCCGGTGTATAGCGAAACACTATCGTACGCGTATTCGCTCAATGGCGGATTATCAAGCGAACAGTACACGAACGACACACGCGTATCGGCTGCCGACGGCAGCACCGTCGCCCTTTACAATGCAACGAAAACTCAAGTGGATGCGCTGCCGGGTTGTGCTCCCTGCTATACAATCACGGGCGCGGTTCAGGAAAATTTTGATCCAGCAAGTGGCGTATTTCACAATAACTACAGTATCAGCGGGTCACTGAACAGCGATGGATCTGCCCTCTTGACCTATCAAAGCCAATCGGACGCTAGTAAAATTGTTATTCCGCTTGCGACCAACACTCAGCAGAACGCGTCGCCCTACTGTTTGGTATGTGCGGGGAATCCGGCAAGTGTGTTCGATACCGACGGAACATCGAAGGTCGGGTCATTCACGGTTAGCAATGCACGCTTAGTGCAGTTCTTCGTACTCGATCCCGCTCAAGGGGGACTACCAGTCGATAGCTTAGGCTTTATCTTGTAAGTAGGCAAAATAGCTATCCGGCGCTCGAATCCAGAACGCTGAGCGAAACTCGCAACTCCTAAGATACAGGTGGAGATTATTCCACACCACATCTTAGGAGTTTGTGTTTTATGATGACTCAATATTTCGCGCGAGGGCTAACCATACTGGCGCTGGCAGCGCTCGTACAAGGCTGCAGCGGCGCAAGCGGTGGCACAAGCTCCGCATCCCTCCCACCGGCCGTTCCCGCTCCCGTTGGCGCGGCCAGCAACAGCCTAACCACCTATTCCGTTTTTGTGGGCCAAAGCGGCTCGCAGTCCGTCGTTGATGTGCAACCGTTCGGTATCGCATCCACTGTGCCCGGCGCGCAGCGCGCTACGAGCGCTTACGTCGTGTATCCCGATAGTTCGGTGCAGCAAGTTGACGCTCTAGGAAATTTTGATGCTTCACAGTCGGTTTGGACTGCGCAAAATGTCAACATTCTCATTTCGAACCCGAACAATGAACCGGTTGTTGATGTGTTTGCCAACGCATCGGGAAATCCGGCACCGGATGAAGTATCCGTAAACGCTTATGCCCCAGGCGGTGCAATTGTTCTCGCGAGCAATTTGATCCAAACGCTGGATGCGGCGACGGGCACGAGCGCCGATCTCGCACACATTACGGTCTTTCCTCAAAGTGCTTCGATGCTCGACAATCGCACCAAAATGTTCCACGCCGTCGGAAAAGACTCCAATGGAAGCCTTGTCGGCCTCTCAAAGGCGACCATTGCCTGGACTGTTACGCGGGCAGTTGGCTGCGGTAGCGCTGCCGGCCAGATTAAGCCCGTGCCCGGCGATGCATCAACGGCAATCTATCAGCCGCCGAGTTCGGGCTCAGTGGTTGGAACGTGCCCCGACCAGGTTGTGGCTACGATTGGAAGTGGTTCAGTTTCACACAACGGCACAGCGAATGCATATTTCTATGATCAGGCATCAGCCGCACAACTGGCCGGCGTGTTGAAAACGGCAAGCGGATCTCCTGCGGCCAACGCCGTCATCAATCTCTATGCCGGCAGTGCAGAGGCGCAAAAGGGAAGCATACTGGTTCGCACCGATGTGAATGGGAAATTCTCGCGGCTTGTCCCCACCTCGCGCATCTTAACGCCAAGTGCGGCCCTTACCGATGGTCCGGACAAAACCAAAGCAGCATTCTTTGTGGTGGCTCCCGGTTCGATTAACCCCGCGGGTGCCGGAGCTACGCTCGGTACCCAATCGTGGACGATCACAAGCCAAGCTGCGAGCGTCGCGCCCAAATCTCAACCGCCCTTCGAAACACTCGTGCGGGACGCGAACTTCTATGGAAATGCAGCCCGCGATGCTTTCCCGCTCGGTGCGCCGAATGCGAGCGGCCAGTTTGCCGCCGGCTCGATCGAATACATCCTCGCGCATCCAACTGCGAATCAGACCGGCGTCTCAAGCAGCGGGCCGTATGCGGGCTATGGATTCAAGTGGGATGCAACGGCTAAAATTGCCACCTTCATACAGCCTGGTTCCAGCGCGAGCGCAAAGGTCCTAACGGTCACGCTGAACGCCGCTAAGGTTGGGACCCAAGCGTGCCCTGCTGCCGCCGCGTGCTTTAGCTTTGCAAGGAAAATCGGCACGATGTTGGATATCGATGGCGCGTGGTCGCAGGCGCTCAGCGGAACGACCTTCTCGGTAACCTACGTCCGCAATGACTACAACAGCGCGCATCAAACCGCGGGCTCGCCACTCTATAGCAACACGTTGGCGATAACACAAACCGTTGGAACCCAGAATATCGCCTTGGCTATTCAACGCTTCAATTCGTCCGGAAAATCGCTCGGGACCGAAACCATCACCCGCGTCGGCGGAAGTGGTACCGTGCTCTACACCTACTCCGGAACAGTTCACGCGCTCTCATATAAAGCCGACGGCTCAACCGTCGCTGTCGATGCCGCGATTACGAATGGTGTTGAGAACAAGGACTACAGCGGCGCACTCAAGTTCGCAATCACCGCTTCGCCATCGGCCGGCGATGTCGGCGATGCAGTCAACTTCGCGGTCTCAGCTCCCGGCGCGGGTAGCGTTGCGAGCGGTACCATTGACGGCGTCGGCCTGACCGGTCTTACAACTGGGCATGCCGCGTCCTTCTCGGTAGCCGCCTCAGGCAAGGTTACGTTGACCAAAGACTTCAGCCTCGGCGGTAACGTAATCACGTTCCAATTGTAATCCTTCGCAGCTCGTGTAAAAGGAGGCAACTGCGGTTGCTTCCTTTTTACATTGTTGCGGCGGACTCGAGTGTCTTGATGCGCGCACCGAGTGACGGGTGCGTCGAAAAGAGTATCTCATACCAGCGTGGGACTTCGTCTTCCGCCAGATTTTGCTCGCGCAGGCGGGTAAAGGCTGCGGCGCCGGTTGCGCCCTCGCCCGTTGCCGCTAACGCGAACCGGTCAGCCGCCCATTCGCGCGATCGCGAAAAAGCTGAGATTGCCGGGCGCATGCACGTTGAAAATATGGTAATCCACATAAATAATTCGTAAATAACCGCGGGCTCGTCGTACCGGTCGCGCTTTGCTTGGGGCATCGTGAGATTAGCGAGTAGGAAAACGATTCCAGTTGCCGCGACGCCGAGGCCGCTCATGCGCCAACTGTCCGCCGTTATGTAGTGACCGAGTTCGTGCGCAACGACGAATTCGATTTCGGCGTCCGGAAATGTTTTCAGGAGCGTGTCACCGATGACGATGCGATGTGTGGCAAACATCCCGGTGACATAAGCATTGGCTTTTTTGGTTTGGCGGCTCATGTCGACTCGCAAAATCGCTGCGTCGCCCACGCCAAAACGAGCAGCCAGAGCACGTAAACGAGTTTCCAGCGCGCCGGTAAGTGGCTCAAAGGTATTAAAAAGTGGCGCAATATAGACCGGAACGACGAGTCCGGCGAGAACAAATAGGGGGGCGAGCCCCATGGTTGCCCAGATTGGCCACGAATTCGGCTGTTTGCGGAGAAGCGCCGCAAACGGTATGCTGAGGATGGCCATGACGCCCGCGCCGAGTGCCGCGCCCTTTGCGTGGTCTATGAACCAAGCGCGCGCCGTTTGATCGCTGAGCCCGTAACGGCGCTCGAGTTCATACTCTTCAATGAATGCCGCTGGAAGTTCGATTGCGGCCGACACGAGAAGGCCGGTAAGCGCGAACCAAGCGGGCCGTAAAGCAACAGGGCCTCGCTGGAACGTTCGTCCGAACGCGTGTGCGGCGCCACCAGCGCAAATCGCCATGCTGACGGCAACCGATCTCATCGTTCCGGTCAATTCCAGATTGCGTCGCAGCGCGCCGTATGCCGCGGGATCTTTGGGCAGCGGTTCGGCGGGCTGCTGCAAGGCGCGAAGACTCTGCATCGAGCGATAGATCGTGTATCCAGCCATAACGCCGGCTGTAACGCCGAGCAAAAAGCGCCGCATGCGAATCCTTTGTATTTTAGATAATGGAGATCGTTTGTTTTACGACTGGACGCGCCGCAATTG
Source organism: Vulcanimicrobiota bacterium (assembly GCA_030775925.1). Taxonomy (GTDB): domain Bacteria; phylum Vulcanimicrobiota; class Vulcanimicrobiia; order Vulcanimicrobiales; family Vulcanimicrobiaceae; genus JACRUB01. The sequence goes on from JALYIF010000350.1 coordinate 5,647, forward strand.
ACTGGACGAGCGCCGTTGCAAGCTGATCGCAAACGGGATCGTCGATTTCTTCAATGCGCCCCTCGTCCGCGAGCGTGGCTTTCCAGGGATCGATCGGAAGCCGTGCGAGGACGGGAGCTTGCGCCAGTTCTGCAACTTTATCCGCGTACGACGGTCCAAAAACGTCGTAGCGTGTACCGGTATCCGGTGCAACGAAATAGGACATGTTTTCAACGACGCCGAGAATCGGCTTCTTGAGCTGATGCACGAGATTGGCGGCCTTGCGCACGATCATGGTCGCAAGCGCTTGCGGCATGGTCACCAATACGACGCCATCAACCCGGAGCGATTGCAGAACCGTTAGCGGCGCATCGGACGTTCCGGGTGGCAGATCGATGAGCAGAAAATCAAGATCGCTCCACAAGACTTGCTCGTAGAACTGCCGGATCACGCCGGAAAGAATCGGTCCGCGCCAAATCATCGCCGTGTCTTCTTGGTCGGTTAGGAGGTTCGAACTGACAATCTCAATTGCGGACCGCGAGATCGCGGGAACCAGCAGCGGACGGCGCTGCCCTTGCGGCCCGGGCGGACTATGCGGATCTTCCTCAATCGCAAGCGGTTTGCGTAGACCAAAAAGTTTAGGGATGGATGGACCCGTGATGTCTCCGTCAAGAATACCGACGCGGTAGTGTTGACGTCGTAGCCCGACAGCAAGCAACGCGGTAACCAGCGACTTCCCAACGCCGCCCTTACCGGACATGATCGGAATGACGTGTTTGAATTTTGCGCCGCCGGTAAACTCGCTGGGCGCTTTGCGAAGCGGTTCTTTGTCGGCGTTGGAAATGGTGGGCACGCGTCCCGAAAGCCGGGCCTGCGAAAGCGCGGCAACAATCGGCTCGACACGAAGGCCATGGGCCTTGGCGCCTTGTTCGATGGTCTCATATTTGTTGACGCCGCACCCGGCGCAATGCAAACCGAATTGCGTAAGCACCGGTTCGGCAATGGGGAGGCTTGCGACTAACTCGGAAATATTTGTCTGCGGGCTAATCTCGATGGGCATACGGCTTCATTCGAGTTCCCGTCGGCACACTCATGGGGATCATGCTTGCGACATATCTCGGAATCGCGCGTTCCACGAGGGCGGGAAGTCGAGCGAAGTGCAAGCAATGCCCAGATGATCGTCATGCAGATAGAAGCACACCCTACGCCGGCCTCCGCCCAAGAACGTGCTGAAGCCGTTCTGGCCGGCGGCTGCGACTCGCCAGTCCGCTCGGGCCACGCGGTCGGAGGCGCGCCATTTATACAAAGCCGCGGCGCGGGCGCGTACGCCTATGACGAGCGCGGCGATCGATATATTGACTACATCATGGCGTATGGTCCGCTGCTATTTGGGCATGCGCATCCCGCTTTCTGTACCGGCTTGGACGAGATTGCCATGCGCGGCACGCTCTTCGGATCGACCCACGAAGAAGAAGTCCGCCTCGCAGAGCGCATTCGCGGACATCTTCCCTCCATGCAACGGATGCGCTTTACAAGCACCGGTACGGAAGCGGTGATGAGTGCAGTACGGGTCGCCCGCGGGTTTACGCGTCGCGACCTAATCGTGAAATTTGGTGGTAATTACCACGGGCACTTCGATCTGGCTTTGCTCAATGCAGGCGCTTCAGCGCACACGAGCGATCCTTCGCGCGGCGGGATTCCGCAAGGCGTCATGCACGACGTCATCGTGACGCGCTACAATGATCTTGAGGCGCTTGATGCTGCGCTTGCCGGAAACGAAGAACGCCTCGCGGCAATTATTGTGGAACCGGTTGTTGGCAACATGGGCATCGTCCAGCCCGTGCCGGGATTTCTGGAAGGCTTGCGCGAGCGCACGCAGCGTTTTGGTGCGCTGCTCATTTTTGATGAAGTCATTACGTGGTTGCGCCTCGGGCTGCGCGGCGCACAGGCGCGCGTTGGCGTGATACCCGATCTGACGACAATTGGAAAAATCATGGGCGGCGGGTATCCGATTGCGGCGTTTGGTGGCCGGGCCGATGTCATGGCTGCCCTCGCGCCGGAGGGCGCAACCTTTACCGGTGGTACGCATGCCGGCAATCCGTTTTCAATTGCGATGGCGCATCGCACTCTGGATTTTCTTGAAAACAATCCAACAGTCTACGCCGGGATGGACGGGCTCGCCAAGGGGTTTGCGGCGGGCATCGTTGATCTCTTTGCCAAGTTGTCATTGCCTTATACCGTCGTTCAACTTGAAAGCATCGTTGACTTTAAATTCCGCCCGGGCGCGACACGCAATTACGACGATGCATCGGCCGCCGATCGCGCACAATTTGCGCGCTACTACCACGAGATGCGAAAGCGCAAAATATTGCTTGCACCGTCCCAAAATGAGGTCATGTTTCTTTCCACCGCTCACACCGCCGCAGACATCGACGAAACACTCACCGCAATGGAATCGAGTTTGCAGGCGCTCTAATTCATCAAACGTGCATCATGCCGAGCGCAATGGCTGTTACTAGTGTGTCACGCGTGCGTAGTGTGTCACGCGATGCACTAAGGTGTCACCCTGAGCCTGTCGAAGGGTGGTAAACCATGCTTCGTCAAGCTCAGCATGACACCAAAATTGCACGGGAACAGAATTTGCTCAGCAAGGCAGAGAATTGCGCAACTTGACGGAGATTGCTTAAGCTACTCTTTGACTGGAATGGGGAATACTGCCGGTGAGACGTGGCCTTGGGCGTCGAGCGCGCGCACGCCGAAGACGAAATCGTCTTTGCTTGCCTTCACTGTAACCTGCGTGACGTTGCCGACATTGCGCACGTGCTCCCAAACTGGAGCGGCCGTATTACGCCACACTACTTCGTACGCGCTTGCGTTGGGGACGGCGTGCCAGCGAAGGGTTGTGTCATAGCTGAGTTGCTTGGTCAACATTTCAACCTGTTGCGGCGCGGCCGGGGCCAGGGCTAACATTGCAAGCGCGGCTACATTCATTTTGGTAACGCGCGTAAGGTAGTCAAAATCCACATATTGCGGTAGATCCCCGTACTGAATCCCATTCTCTACGCGCACGTCTTGGTGTTGATGCACATAGTTTTCGTGCGGTTCGACAAAACGGATGGCTGCAAACCCTTGCGCGGCAAACGATTGCTGGTCTCCGCCGCGCAAAAATCGATCAGAACGGAAGATCAATCGGGCGTGCATATTGGGCACGTACGTTTCTGAGACGGATTTAACAAACCGTGCAAGATCGCGGCTCGATGAGTCATTCTCCGAGCCTAAAAGGTTTACACGCCGCGGCTCTACATTGACGGGGATCGCTTCGCTAAAGACGCGCACTTCATAAGGGTCGTGTTCACCGTCGTGTCCAGCTGACGAACCCATAATGTCGTTGTTCAGATTGGCGGCCACTGGCACCCCGGCATCATGAAGGGTTTTTGCATGGTGGCCGGACCCGAAGAGGCCCTGTTCCTCGCCGTCGTATGCAGCGAAGATAATAGTTCCCGAAAACCGGTGTGTGGCCATCACGCGCGCGGCTTCGAGCACCGCACAGACGCCAGACCCGTTGTCGTTGGCACCTGGCGCATCTTTGATCGCATCGTAGCCATCGCTGTTGCGAGAGTCATAGTGGCTTGAAATTACATAGGTGCGCCCGCTTGGATCGTCGCCCTTAAGTGTCGCGATGACGCTGGAGATGAAAACCGCGCGCGGGCTGGAATCGGTTTTTGGCTGCGTGTACTCATCGTATGCGACGCTCATTCTGCCGCCCGCGCTTTGTGCGATCTGCTCGAACTGCGCCTTAATCCAATTGCGGGCCGCAAACACGCCCCGTTTTGGGTCGGTTGATTGTTCGGAATACGCATTGCGTGTTCCGAAGGCCAATAAACCTTCGTTGATCGCACGGATGCGCGCGGTGGACACCGCGCTTACCATCGACATGATTTGCGGATCCCGGGCCGGAGGGGCCGCGACTGCGGGTTGGGCGACCATCGCGAGCAGTGCCAAGGCGGAAAAAAAGCGACGATAGTTCATCGTCGCTTTTTAGACCTAACGCCGGATAAGACCGCTAAACGGCGGAGAGTTTTGGCGGTTCCTTCAGGTAGCGGCCCAGCACAACTGCCGTGCCCTTGCCCGGTACGCTGCGTACGGCGAAGATGTCCGTGCATTTCTGCATGATCGGCAGCCCACGGCCTCGCTCGGAAAAGGTATCCGGTAAATTGGCGTCTGGTTGCAGCGGTGATTCGAAGCCTTTGCCCGAGTCAATCACGGTGGCGATAATCTTATCGCTTTCGATAGAACACCGGATATCAATGGTGTCGTTTGTGCCGGAATGCTCGATGGCGTTCGCGAGTGCTTCGCCGATCGCGAAGATGAATTCATCGAGGTCGTGACGCGAAATTTGATACTGGTTCGCGAAAGTGATCACTTCTTCGCGCACATTTTTCCCATACCGCGCATTCGGCGGGATGCGCAGCCTTAAGGAAGCCCCCCCCTCGCGGCGGACCTGGTCTTGTGGATCGTTATGTATCATTTTGCGTCCCTTACTAGGCAGATTATACCGAAATTCGGTGCTCCTAAACGTCCCGAAGCGGGTGTCGCGCACGAAAAATCCAGGGCTTTGGGCCGCGCTTGGGCAAACGTCTGCTCCACCTCCCACCCATCGAAAGGCCGCCCATGAAGCATACGCCGCCGACCGGCGACGAACTGACGACCCTTGCTGCCGAAGCGCGCGAGTCCCAAATTCGCATTACGACGAAAAAGGGCGACATCGTGTTTACATTTTTTGCCGACGACGCACCCCAGCACTCGGCTGCTTTCCTCAAGCTAGCCCGCGCCGGCTTCTACGACGGCACGACATTCCACCGGGTGGAACCGGGCTTTGTTATCCAAGGTGGCGATCCCGATGGGAATGGGACCGGGGGACCCGGGTATCAGCTGGACGCGGAGTTTAACAATAACAAGCACCTGCGCGGGACTGTAGCCATGGCCCGCTCATCGAACCCGAACTCAGCGGGCTCACAATTCTACATTTGCCTTGGTGATGCGGCGTTTTTAGATAAGCAGTACACCGTATTCGGGCAAACCCAACAGGGCATTGAAGTGATCGATGAGGTTCGCGTCGGCGATGTTATGGAGTCGGTTACGGTCGAACCGAAGCATTCGAAAGCATGAATGAGCGGCCCGCGCCCGATCTCAAGGATGTGCCGAACTTTGGGTGGCTGGCCTCCTGGCTCGGGCGCGGCGCACATCCCAACCCGGCCGGTTTTAAATGGCTCTGCGAAACCGGCGAGATAAAAACCATCGTAAATCTTCGAGCGGAAGATAACACCGAGGCGCTGCTCGCGCCGCTCGGTTTTCGTCCGTTGCAAATACCGGTGCTCGATAATAAGGCGCCCACGCAAGAGCAGGCCATGCAGTGGCTCGCGCTGTGCGCCGATTCCTCGAACCATCCCATCTTCGTCCACTGCCAGAGCGGCCATGGCCGCACGTCGACATTTTGCATCCTCGTGCGATTAGCACAAGGGTGGAAACTTGAAGACGCCATCGACGAAGAAACAAGAAACTACAAATTTGAGCCCGACCGCGACATCGAGCAAGTACAGTTTCTCAAAGGAATTAAGGATCTCGCGAAATCGGGCGCGCTCAAACTCCCCGACCTTCCTTCATAAAGTGCAAGACGAAGGTCCGAGCGATATTGCGAATTTCGGCTGGGTGACGCCGTGGCTTGCACGTGGCGCTCATCCAAATCCAGCGGGATTCGCGTGGCTTGCCAAACAGGGTATCGTTACGATCGTCAATCTTCGCAACGACGATCATACCGAGGCCGCTCTGGCAGGCGTGTGCGGATTTACTCCGGTGCACATCCCCGTTGGAGACGGGACGGCGCCCGCGCACGATCAAGCCCGGGCTTGGCTCGCGTTATGCGCGGATCCTGAGAGTCGGCCACTGTTCGTGCATTGCCGGGGCGGTAAGGGCCGCACGTCGACGTTCTGCATGCTGGTGCGGCTCTAGCAGGGCTGGACACTGCAAGCGGCGCTGCAAGAAGCCAT
>JALYIF010000351.1 GCA_030775925.1 Vulcanimicrobiota bacterium
GGAATGTTGAGCGCTGCACGCCTTTACTCACCTTCCCATACATGTTTTTTTCTACCAACACCCCAAACGCATCGCACAATTTTTCTTCCGTGTCTGCCAGAAGCATGAACGGAATTCCGTACTTCTCTTTAAACTTCTTATGCGAAGCGGCTGAGTCGCGGCTCACCCCGACGATTTGCACTTGCTTGCTGTTGAATTTTTCAAAGGCATCGCGAAACTGCGATGCTTCGTTGGTTCAACCGGGTGTATCGTCTTTTGGATAAAACCACAATACGAGCGACCTGCCCGCAAAGTCGCTGGTGCTGACCGCAGCACCGGCATCATCGGTTAGCGTAATTTCCGGCATTTTGTCGCCGTGAGCTAGCATTCGTGGTCTCCTTTCACGTGCGCTTCACGTGGCCGCAAGTTCGGTTGAGTCGTGGTGGGCCGTTTTTTCAGCCGGACCGGGTGTCCGGAATTGCGAGAGCGGAACGATAAACAGAAGCCGGTCATAGGGCTTCATCTCTGCAAAATCGTGGAGAGGGACGAGGTTCCCTTCGCGCCAGACGTAAAGTGGGATGCAAAAATTGGCGGGGGGCGGCGCTGGGATGGCTCCCTGAAGGCGTTCTCCCACGTTGTAGTCTTCCTTGTCGAAGGAAATGCGCCCCCGGGTTCCGGGGAAGCGGGAGAGGCCCGCAATCGCCGGCGCAGTCAACTCGGTGGTCGAAAAGGACCGATCGATCTGAAATTGACGTCCGATTGAATGAGCGAAGGCTGGCTCCATCACACGCAAGATGACGCTGAGATCCGGGCATTTCGCACGCGCGCCCAGACCCACTTCGAGGTTGGCCGTGTCGCTCTCGGTGAGGGCTACCAAACTGCGTGCGTGCGGTAAGTCGCAGAAGTTCAACGTGACGTCATTCGAGGCGTCGCCGGTCAGTAGATCGATCTGCCGATCCCTCGCTCTCTCAATGAGAACGTTGTCCGGATTCTGCTCGATGACAACTACACGTTGATTCATTTGGAGTAAAAATTCAATGACGCGCGTGCCGACGTTTCCGGCTCCGCAAACCACAACGTGATCGTTGGCGCGCAAGCGCCGTAGACCCCGTAGCGCTGTAACTTGCGCGCGATTGAGCGCCGAGGTAATCGAGGCGATAAACACACCGGAGATGGCAAGCCCGACGACCATAATAAACATTGCGGCGAAGTATGAATGGATCGGGCCTTTATTGGAATACGGCGTAATGTCGCCATATCCAACCGTCGCCATGGTAACCATGACGAAGTACATTGAGTATACGAAATCGAGCTTCAGCGAAAACATGAAGTAAAACACCGAGAGGAAAAAGATGGCAACGCCCGCGACTGCGATCTTAACCAACACCGGCTCAATGCGTCGCAACGTGCGCCGCAGTTCGGCACGGTTCGCGTTCCACTGCCGGGACATATTGCCCGCACTGGACTCCTTGGCCCTCGCAGGCCACGCATCGCGAAGAGCGGTCATCGGGCCGAAAGCCACGACGCGCTCTTGCGGATCCAAGACACGGCTCATTTGAAAAGCGGTCTCGCCACCGACGGAGATGACGCGCGCGCCGATTCGCTTCTCCGCTTCACTTATGGTGAGGCCGCCGACGCGAAATTCGGAAGCTACGCGTTCCGAGAAGCCCACGAGCGGGCCGTCAAAATCAGGAAATTGCAAGGCGAAGAAACAACCCGCATCCACCGCGGCTCCCGCGTACGTCGCGGCAGATTGGGATGACGCCGAGACTGCCGAGCAGTCCGGTAAATTCTGCTCGATCTTACGGCCTAAGGTCCGATTAAACTGCCGCACGACCACGCGGATCTTCGGATTGAGATCCCGGGCTTTCAGCGCGACCTGCAAATTGAGCCGGTCGTCCTCTGAAACCGGCATGATGGAGGTCGCGTGCATCACACCGACGGTTCGCAGGGTTTCGTACTCGTTGGGCGCCAAGCCGACAAAGGCGGCGCCGAATCCCTTGGCTCGTTCGGCCAAATGGGCATCGGCAAACCAAAGAAGCACGACGTCGTGCCCTTGCGTCGAACATAGCTCTTCGCAGACCCGCAAGGCAAGCTCATCACCGCCAACGACGATAATGAGGGGCAGCTGACTCATGTCAAAATCTTCGGCAAGAAAGCAAGCGAACTTTCTCGGGCCTCACCCGCTCGCGCAGAAACTTCTCGCCGAGCTCCCCAGCGAAGCGGCCACGGTCCTAGAAATCGGCGGCGGTAGCGGCCGGAATCTGCGCGCCCTGCGCGCGGCCGGACTCAACGTCCATACCATTGAGGAATTGCTGTCCCAGCCACTGCCCAGGGCCCCATTCGATGCCGTGCTCAGCACGCACGCGCTGCTGCACGGAACTCCGGAGAGTCTGGCAGCCTCCATGCGCTGCATTCGGGCCCTCCTCAAACCGCAAGCGCGCCTGTATGCGACCTTCGGCTCGACACATGATTCCCGGTATGGGCACGGGACAAAAATCGATGCGAACACCTTCGCACCCGTCGACGGCGATGAGGCAGGGGTCGCGCATGCCTATTTTAACGAGGCGGAGATGCGAAAGCTGCTGGACGGGCTCTGCATTGAGGACTTAAGCGAGGTCGCCGTGGACAAGATTGCAGGCTCGTGGGCACATTCGACCTCGCCACTAAGCGGCGCGATGCATTGGTTCGCAACGGCGAAAAAACCTTGATGGTGTTAGGCAACTCCACACTGAAAAGCCTTAATAGGTCGGCACCGACGAGTCAACTTGTAACGACCATGCGTGAATCCCGCCATCCAAATTGATCGCTTGGCCATACCCTTGATCTTCTAGGTACTGTGCAACACGCTCGCTACGTCCGCCGTGATGACACATGACAACAATTTCCTGATCTTTTTGCAGTTCTGTAATGCGAGTGGGAATCTCGCCCATTGGAATATGAACGGCGCCTGGAATTGAAGCCGTTCGTACTTCTGCATGCTCGCGTACGTCGAGCAACACGAACGTTTTGCCGGCTTTGCGCCACTGCGCGAGTTCCTCCACGAGAATTTCGCGCACTACGGGTGCTTACTCCCAATGAGGTCCTGCATGGGGCTTGAGGCGTTGGCGTATAAACGCTTTGGCATCCGCCCCGCCAGAAATGCTTGCCGTCCGGCAATAACCGCATGTCGCATGGCTTCGGCCATCAATGCTGGATCTTGCGCTGCCGCAATGCCTGTATTCATGAGAAGCGCATCGACACCCAACTCCATTGCGAGTGCGGCGTCCGAAGCAGTACCGACTCCCGCATCGACAATAACCGGAATACCGGCCCGCTCCTTAATGATTGCAATAGAGTACGGGTTACAAACCCCTAGGCCGCTACCAATCGGGGCTGCCAGCGGCATTACCGCAGCGCAACCAATCTCTTCTAGATGTTTACACGCAACAGGATCATCGACAGTATATGGAAGCACCGTGAAACCGTCTTTGACAAGCACCTCGGCCGCGGCAAGAGTCTCGCGCGTATCAGGATACAGCGTGTCGGAGTCGCCGATCACTTCAAGTTTAATTAAGTCCGTTTCCAGCGCTTCGCGCGCAAGATGAGCGGTGAGGATGGCCTCTTTTGCGGTGAAGCATCCGGCCGTATTCGGTAGGATCGTATACTTGGTGCGATCCAGAAAGTCGAGCAAGGTCTTTCCACTGGGATCATCAAGATGTATGCGCCGGATTGCCACCGTCAGCATCTGCGTGCCGCTGGCTGCATGCGCCGCTTGCATCACCGGCACGGATGGATACTTACCGGTCCCCACGATCAATCTGGAAGTGAATTCGTATTTCCCGATGCGAAGCCCATCGTTCTGCATGTTAGCCTCCCGCCACAGCGCGGATAATTTCAATGCGGTCGCCTTCAACGATGGCAACCTCATGAAGGGCAGTGCGCCGCACCACTTGATCGTTCCGGCAAACAGCAATACCCGACTGCGCAACGCCGAGTTCGATCAGGAGTTCTGCCACCGTAAGTTCGCGCTCGAATTCACGGTCTTGTCCATTAATTGTGGCCCGCATCACGCGCTCTTCGCTTAGGCGCTCGCCGCTTCCGGCAGGCTGCGCATCGGTGAGAGGAATGCTAGGAAGTCATTCGAGCGCCCGCTTAGCGCGTCGGCTAGAATCGTTGCGGTAATGGGGGCCAGCAATATTCCATTCCGGTAGTGACCGCTGGCCACAAAGTACTTTTCGAGATCGGTCCTGCCAACGAGCGGCTTCCCGTCGGAGGTCCCCGGCCGCAGTCCCGCCCACATCTCGCTGATTGAGAAACTCCCCAGCGCGGGCGCCGCGCGCAAGGCGCTGCGCAACAGCGATTCCACTCCGGCAGCTGTGACGCGCGTGTCAAACCCGGCATCACGTTCGGTGGTCGCGCCTACGAGCAGCCGGCCATCTTCACGCGGCACGAAATACGCGCCCGGCACCCACGTAACGTGGCGCATGAACCCGCTCGGGATTTCGATCGTGATCATCTGCCCCTTCACCGGGTAAACGCGGGCAGCGACGGCCTCCGGCACTCCGTCAATTTGCGCGCTCCAAGCACCGGCAGCATTAATCACCGCGCCGGCCGCACAGAAGCCTTGTTCGGTTGCTATGCCCAAAGCGCGGCGACGGTCACATTCAACTCGTAGAGATTTCACGTTAGCAGAAATCGTAACGCCCGTGGTGGTGCATGCGCCCACTAACGCTCGCCCGAGTCGACGGTTGTCAACTTGTCCCTCACCAAAGACGTGCAGCGATCCGGTAATCGAACCGTCGAGGGCTGGCTCCAGCGCAAGCGTTTGCGCGCGATCGAGCAGCGTGGTTTGCACTCCTTGCGCGTTTAGTAAGCGTTGTTCGGCATGCAGATCGCGCAAGGCGTCCTCACTGGTGGCCACAGTGAGCACACCGTCGAGACGCAAGTGCGGGTCGACACCGCTTTGTTCGCGCACGCTTTCCACAAATGCCGGATATGCAGCAAGCGACGCCTGGCACAAAGCCTGCATCATGGGATCGTGGATCGCCTCAGTGAACGGCGCCAGCATACCGGCGCCCGCCCAGGAAGCGGCCCGGCCTGGATCGCCACGATCGAAGACTCGCACCGTAGCACCTTGCGTGCGGAGTTCGAGCGCAATCGAGAGCCCGATTAGCCCACCGCCGATGATCGCTACATCGGCTGACACTACATGCCCGTGTAGACGGGCCCCTCGCCACCTTGCGGCGGCACCCACGTGATGATTTGATAGGGGTCCATAATGTCGCACGTTTTGCAGTGGACGCAATTCGTAAAGTTGATCTGTAACTGACCCTGCACGGTTCCATTGGTCTTTTCGAACATGGGCTCGTAGACTTTAGCGGGGCAAAAATACTGACACGGATTGCCATACTCAACCGTACAGCGCGACGCACAAATGTTTGTATCGGCAACATGCAAGTGCGCGGGCTGATCCTCATCGTGCATGGTTCCACTATTGAACACGTCGGTAAGCTTATCGAACGTTAACACGTTATCGATAACCGCACGCGGCGTCTCCTTGGGGCGGTAACCCGCCTTCTCCATCCGCTCGTGTCCGGCTTCGCCGTGCAGGCGATCTTTAATTCCGAATCCGCGTCCGCCGGTCACCATTCCAAGGCCCACATTCAGCATTCCGGCAACCAATCCACCGCTAAAACCCTGATGGAAATTGCGCGCGGCGCGCAGTTCCGTAAACGCCCATGAAGCGCGGAACTTTGCATCGTAAGCGCTCAGCGCCTGGGAATCCGTGCTACCAGCGGCGAGCGCTTCAAAAGCGGTTTCGGCAGCCATCATGCCGCTCTTCATCGCCAGATGAATGCCCTTGAGACGCATTCCGTTCAGGAAGCCACCGCTGTCACCAACCAGCATCATCCCGTCGGCATAAAGGCGCGGCATCGCAAAGAGTCCGCCCTCTGGAATTGCTTTGGCGCCATATCTCAGGAGTTTTGCGCCACTTAACATCTTGGCGATTGCGGGATGCATTTTCATCCGCTGGAATTCATTGTGCGGATCGGTTGTTGGATTTTTATAATCCAATCCGGTTACAAGTCCGATATCCAGAACGTCTCCCGCCATTCCGTAAATCCAGCCGCCACCGAATGTTTCGGGCGGAAGCGGATACCCCAAGGTATGGATCACGCTGCCTGCGACAACGGTTCCCGGAGCGCATTGCCAAATTTCTTTTACACCACAAGCGTACACTTGCGGATCGGCTTGCGCATCCAATCCCAGGCGCGGGGTGGCCTGCTTTGCAAGCGTGCCGCGCGGGCCTTCGCCAAGAATGGTGATTTTTGCAAACAAATCGGGACCCGGCTCGAAGTTCGCTTTTGGCTTTCCATGTTTGTCTACGCCTTTATCACCAATACGCACGCCGGTTACGCGATCGCCATCCCACAAGAGTTCTTGGCCGGGAAAAGATGCAAACACATCTGCACCGAGCGACTCCGCCTGCTCGCCAAGCCATTTCGTCAATTTCTGGAGCGACGTTACATATTTTCCTGAGTTGTTCATCATGGGCGGAACAATCGGCGCTGCGATTTTTCCGCTTTTGGTTAAGTACCAAAGCGCGTCGCTCGTGACTTCGGATTCAACGGGCGCGCCACGCTCTTTCCAATCCGGCATAAGTTCGCTAAGCGCGCGGGGATCCATAACGGCGCCCGAGAGTCCGTGGCTGCCAATTTCGCCACCCTTGTCAATGACCATAACCGAAATTTCGCGGTTATGCTCCTTGGCGAGCTGGCAAAGACGGATCGCGCCCCCTAAGCTCGCGGGACCGGCGCCGACGAAAAGGACATCGACTTCTAAATTATCGCGTTCTGGCATGCGAACCGTCTTTCGCGCCTGCGTATGAAGACACCTTAAGAAGCGCGTCAATCGCCGCCACGACTGCAATCCGATGCGTTGCGATCCGCAGTTCCCACGAACGAGGCGCGGGCGATTCAAGCGTGAGGAAATGCCGCGCCGCTACCTTCCCAATGTAGAGGCTGTACGGCAAGCCTTTAAAATATTTGCGCTCCTCAGCCAGATTGGGGATTGCCAGTCCCCGCTCGAGCCGTCGCAGATGATCGGCTTGCGGCGGATAGCCAAGATCAAAGTCGGGTGCCAGCATTTGAATCGGCAAACCCGCATCATCGAGCGCCCGAATAATCGCTCCGGAGAGCGTCACATCGTGGTCGGACTCGTAGCAGTAAAAGCCTGATGCTTGGGTATCTTCGTGCAGATCGAGCGAGAGCGCGAAACGGCGGTCGCGATTAGCTGCAATGATCGCCCGCGCTTCCGGTGTGGTACCCCCGCGGCTGAAGCTCCGGTTGATGTCATCACCTTCGAGATTTCCGCGGGTACCAGCGATCAAGCCGGCCGGGTTCGTACAAGGCCAAATCCGATAAGAAAATCGGGGGTCCAGAAGGCCGTCTTCTACGAGTGAGAGCAGAGCGGCCGGGCCTGCGGGCTCGTCGCCATGAACCCCGGCGCTCAGTGCGATACATGGGGCGGAGGGAGTTCCCAGCTCAGCGAGCAGCAAGGTACGGGGAGCCCCGATGCATGCGACTTCCCGCACGGAGAGTCCGCGGTGCCGCAGTTGACGCCATCTGAGGTTAAGTTCGGCAAACGTTAACATGAAATTGGTCTTCCTTGGTCCAACATCTCATCCTTAGGAAGCGCCCGGCCGATAAAACCCATATCAGGCCGCTCGAACCTCGCACCGGGAGATATTAATGATGTCGTCACGTTCCTTACGTGCCACGGCTGCGCGTCGTTTAGCGACGGGCGTTGTGCTATGTAGCCTAGTTGGTACCCTCCTTCCGCTCAGCGTGGGGGCGGCGTCTGATAAGACGTTAGCTCGCGTGAAGGGCACCGTAAGCTACGAAGAGGGCGGCAAAAACAAACCCATCAGTGGCCAGCTTGTCTTGCCGGACGACGCCTTCGCCATCACCGGGATGGGCTCGCTCGGGCGACTTCAGCTGCCGGACTCTTCGACGATCGACATCGGCGAGCACACTCGTGTCCAAGTCAGCCAGTTCAATCCAGCCGAGAGCGGCAAGATGAATACCATTACGCTGGCCAACGGCGCGATGAAATTTAACATCCACCGCCCTCCGGGCGGTAAATCCAATTACAACTTCGTTACGCCGACTTCGCAGATCGCCGTACGCGGTACGATCGGCTTCTTAGCCGCCGGACCCCAAGGAACGATGGTTTCCTGTGTCGTGTGCGCCGCCGGCGACGTGACGGTAACAACGGGAGCGACCACCACGGCCCTGGTTACCGGGCAGACTTTAACGGTTGCCGCTCAAGGCAGCGTTGTAACCGGTTCTTCAGTAGTCTCGAACACAACGGTCAACAATCCCGCATTCAATCAGGTAAACGACGGCGCCAACCCGATCGGAAGCGCGGGCAATCCACCCTCGAATCCAACGGGATCAGAGGGCGGAACCACTGGCGGAGCCGGTGGTAGCGGCGCGGCTGGAGCAGGTGGAGCTGCCGGTGGCGGCACGGCTGCGGCTGCAGGCGCTGCAGCGGCGGCGGCAGGTGTGGCGACACTAAGTAAGCCGCCGGCATCCGATACGGCAACCGCGAGCCCCGGACCGACATCGTCGCCGACAAGCGCACCGACATCGTCGCCGACGAGCGCACCGACATCGTCGCCGACAAGCACACCGACGTCGTCGCCGACATCGTCGCCGACAGGTGCACCGACATCGACGCCGACAGGCGCCCCGACGCCAACGCCAACGCCGGGTGTGCCGGTGCCATCCCAGTCTACAATGACCGTCCAAGTCGGAACGACTTCGCCGGCGAACACGATTACAAACAGCGGAAACGTAACCTTGACGGCGACTGGCTGCGCTCCGTACGCAACGCTGAACATGTCTGCAACCTCGTATAATTCCGGAACCAACACATCTTCGGCATCTTTCACCGTCACGGCAACTGCCGTAACTCCGGGAGGCGGATGCCCCATCACCATCTCAAACGGCGGGTTTGGGACAGCAACGGTCACGCTAAGCACGTATACGGTCGGCGTGGTCGTCAATAAACTCGGTGGCGCTCCGCCGGTTCCCGGAGTCATACCCGGCCCCAGCGTAACGCCCGCCCCCGGAGGAATTCAGCCCCTCCCGCCGCCCGGCTCCAAACCACCACGCGATGAAGGTGTTCCCGGGAAAACGCCCCCCGGCAGGCCGCAGCCTCCGCAGCGCCTGAGCTGGCTTGACTTCGTCGTCGCCTTCGTGCAAGAAGGCCTGAGCGAAGTGCACGACTAGCAGCCACCCCGATCAAATCCCGAAGCGCTCTTCATGAGCGCTTCTTTTTTTTACGGGAACTTTTTCCGCGCGCACTAATAGGCGAAAACGATGAAGATACAAGTGGGCGTGATGGGGTCGGCGGGTGGGCCGATCACCGAAGCGCAAATGGCGCTCGCCCGACGGGTCGGGCAAGCTATCGCGCAGCGCGATTGCGTGATTGTAACTGGCGCATGCCCCGGCATCCCGCACGCGGCGGTCCTGGGGGCGCACGAAAAAGGCGGAATGAGTCTCGGCGTCTCGCCGGCCCATTCGCGCGAGGAGCACACCGGTGTCTTCACCTCGCCACTCGAGCCGTACGATGCGATCGTCTTCACCGGCTCCGGTTTGATGGGACGCGAAGTCCACAATATTCACAGTTCGGACTTCGTAATTTTTATCGGCGGGCGTAGCGGCACGCTCGGGGAGTTTTCAATCGCCTATGACGAGGGGAAACTGATCGGCATTCTTTTGGATTCCGGAGGGCTCTCAAATCGATTCGATGAGATTGCAATCATGTGCAACAAAGCCACCGGTTCGGTCCTTATCCAATCGGCGAACCCCGAAGAACTCGTCGAGCGTTGTCTGGAAACGTACATGAAAAGCACCTCGTCCAGCGCTCTGGTCTTCGACCCGCAAGCGGGCGCCCGTGGCTGAAATAACATTTATCGGTGCAGCTGGTACCGTCACGGGAAGCAAACACCTTGTGTCGACTGGCGGCGATCATTTCTTGGTTGACTGCGGACTCTTTCAAGGCACCTCACAAACGCAAGCGCTTAACGATCAACCCTTGCCCATTGCGCCATCGCAGATCGGCGCCGTCGCCATTACACATGGTCATATCGATCATGTGGGCTATCTGCCAAAACTCGTTCATGACGGATTTTCTGGACCGGTCTACTGCACGCCACCGACCGCAGCATTAATGCAGATCGTACTGGACGACGCGGCGCATCTGCAATCACATCTTCATTCACGCGGACTCATCAACGAGCGCCCCCACTCGCCTCCACCGTTTTACGATGCCGCCGATGTTGCAGCGACGATGAAACTCATCAAACCCGTGCCTTACGACACGGATTTCCAAATTAGCGGAGCCCGTGCTGCATTTCGCAATGCGGGACACATCATTGGCTCAGCATTCATCGATGCCACGGTTGAAGGCAAACGCATCTTTTTCTCTGGTGACTTGGGACGCTACGACCGGCCCCTGCTTTACGACCCCGCGGCTCCAAATGCGCCTGCAGATATTGTCTTGTGCGAATCAACCTACGGCGACCGGATCCATCCTCCCGACCCGCTTGGAGACCTGAAGACAATTTTCGATGCGGCCCTCGCGCGTGGCGGCCCGATTATCATTCCGGCATTTGCCGTCGAACGCACCCAAGAATTGCTCTTTGCCATCGGGCAACTGCAAGCAAGAGACGCAGCCGTTGCAGCCATCCCCGTTCATCTGGACAGCCCGATGGCCATTAAAGTCGACGCGCTTTTCGCAATGTATCCAGACGCGCATAAGCCGTTTCCGAATACGCCCGGAGCGCCGTTCGGATGCAACAACGTGCACGTCCATGTCACCACCGACGATTCGAAGGCCCTAAACTCGCTTAGCGGAGCGGCCATTGTGATTGCGGCGAGCGGCATGGCTTCCGGCGGGCGAATCTTGCACCATTTGCACACGCAGATTCCGAACGAGGCCGCCACAATTCTGTTTGTCGGCTACCAGGGCGCCGGCACCCTTGGCAATGTGATGGTGCATGGAGCAAAGACCGTACGCATCTATGGCGACACGCTGCCGGTGAATGCAGCCGTCAGTTCGATTAGCGGCTTCAGCGCGCACGCGGATCAAAACGAACTGCTGCGCTGGCTGGGCGGCTTTACGAATAAGCCTCGGATGTACGCGGTACACGGGGAAGCAACCTCAGCGCAAGTCTTGGCGACCGTTGTTCGCGAGCGCCTCGGATTCGAAACACACGTCGCGGAGCGCGGAACGAGCGTAACGCTCTAGTCCAGCGGAAACGGTTCGTTGAACGGAATTGCCGGGGGCGTCATCCCCAGACCGCCAGCTGCGCCTAAGAATTGGAGCACCTGCTCGCGTTCCGTGCGAACACCGGGACGCGCCCCAGCGGGATGCAGGGCATAGATGATCCGGTGTGCATCGAGGTATCGTGAGCCGCGCTTGAGCGACACGTTCGAGCCGTCTTCGAACTGGGTGTAAACCGATGTGATCGCGTTAACCCGCACAAAATCGCTTGCCTGACTGATGCGCAACCACAATTCGTAGTCACCGGCGACCGGTAGATCCTCTACAAATGATCCGCTCCGGGTAATGAATTCGCGCCGGAATACCACACGCGAAGAACCAACGATTTGACATCGCGACAGCATCACACTCGGCACCACGGCCGGTACCAAGACCGCCGCGTATCCGCGCACTGCGGGCCGGCTCGTACCTCCTACCACGTACGCGTTGATCGCATCAGCATAGGCTGCCTCACCGCCGCTCCGTTCGAGCGCAGCGACCAATGCGTTAAGATGTTCGGGAAAGAGCGCGTCGTCATCGTCTAACAAGCAAACGTACTTTCCGCGTGCAGCAGCGAGCGCTGCGTTTGCAGCCTGCCAAATTGGTGCCGCGGGGATAGTGATTGAGGTCGCAAACGGATATGCGCCGACGATCGGCGATACGTCACGGCCGCCATTGTTGACAACGAGTGCTTCGACGTTTGCATACCCCTGGCCGGCGATGCTGCGCAATGCGCGGTGCAATAGACGCTCACGATCGCACGTTCGCACGACGATGGAGACCAAGGGTGCGGGCGCTACGCTCTGCACTGCCGCCGGTACGACGGGAGGCGGTGTATAGCATGGTGTGTGCTGCAGTTTCGGTGATGTGAGCGCTAACCCGCGCAAAGCAGCATCGAGGATCGAGCGCCGGTTCCACGGTTCGAAGACGTGGATCTCGGGTGCATATTCACCAATGCCGCTGCTCGTTGCAGCGACGACCGGAATGCTGCGTTCAAGAAATGCATATGCGGCGCCCGGATCGTTCGGTGAAGCGGCAACTACCAGCGCCGCGGCAGCAAGGATGGGGCCTGACTGGGCGGGGGCAATGCATTGCGCCCGCAGTCCCGCCGGCAGGTTGCCTTTGCAGACAATCCATACAGGGCGGCGCGTTTCTTCTAAAGCCATCGCGATGATGATGAGCTTGTACGCATCGAGTTCGGGTGCCCAAACGACGATCGCATCTCCGGGCACATCCCGTTCGAAATGTGGTAGCGGCTCCGCGAGCAGCCATCGTTCGACCGCAGCGGGCTCGTGCTCGAAACGCACCGCAAGCCGATAGTATTCCGTCCAGGAACGCACGATCCAACGACCGGCTAGGGCCGCGACGTCGCGCATCGTAGAAAGAATCGCGCCGTCAACGTCCGCGTAGCTATGCTGCGGCTGGCCATTGGCGATCAGTTCATTGCGCGCCAGCGTATCGAGGGCTAGGCGCCGCTCGTCGTACGTTTGGTAGCTTGAAGCTACATGCTGGGCCATAAAGGCGCCCACGGTCCAACGCGGCTCATCGTAAATCGCCAGCAGATCGAAGGTTCCATAGCGGCGTTTAAGATCGACTGCAGCACGTTGCGCTTGGCTCGCACCGTTCGCATCAAACACTAAGAGCGGCGCCGTCGGCGACGGTACGCGGAGCATGTAGGCTTCCGCGGCGGCGCCAAAAGCAAGGCATGGCTGCGTCATAGGCGCAGCGGCGGCCGTGGAAAGTTTACCCTGTACCCTTGGCTTTTAAATTGTTTGAGCCCGTCCAAGCGGGCTTGATCCAACAACGGACGGCCGGGCGTGGGAAAGAGCTGCATCATGCGCTGCATGGCATCGGCAATTGCTTGGCCGCGATATTGCATCATGTTGGTGCTGTCGTCGCGAATCGAATAGATTCCTGTGACGTACGGTACGTGGATAAAATCGTACGACCGCGCGATCTTGAGGTAGAACTCCCAATCGTGCGCGTGCGGCATATCGGCATCAAAGCCGCCAAGCTCGCGCGCCACATCGGTGCGCACAAGGACCGACATCGGCCCAATCGTATCGCTCACATGAAAGTCGGTTGTTTCAACTGCTTGATCCAAAAAGATCGTATAGCCGCTAACGCGATAGTCCTCGTCGCCGTCTCGCTCCGCAAATGCGCTCAGCGTATCCGTATGCGCCGCATGCGCCCCCGAGCTTTCCAGCGCGTCAACTAATCGCGAAAGATGATCGGGCAGCAACACATCGTCGTCGTCCAGGAAGCCGATATACGTCCCTTTCGCCTGATCGATGCCGACATTCGAACCAGCCGAGCCGCCGGAGTTTTGCTGAAGATTGATGAGCCGCGCAAACGGAAACGCGACGACAACGTCGCTCACGTCAGCGCCTGCATCATTTACAACGACTGCTTCGAGATTCCGGTACACTTGCGACGCTAGGCTCTGCAATGCACGGGTAAGGAGTTGTGGGCGATTGTACGTTCGTATCGCAATTGTTACCAGCGGACCTTGAACGCGCAGCGCCTGCGGAGACGCCGCTGGCCACAAGACCTGTCGCTTTTGCGGCGGGTCCATGCCGAGCGCGGTCGTTACCGCGCGATACACCGAAGCTGCATCCCACGGTTCGTAAGGAGCGATGCCTTTTAAATACTCCGTCGCGCCCGACGTGCTTGCGCAACAAAGTGGAACGCCTACTTCGCTGAGGCCCAACGCATTTCCGCAATGGGTTGCCGACGCATCGACGATGACTTTGGCGCGCTGCAAAACCGAAGCGTCTTTCGACTGCGCCGACACGATTGCAACCGGCAACCGAAGCTCCTCCAATCCAAAACCGATGACACCGAGCGACGCGGAATCTTCTTGCGGCGCCCATACCACGACTGTATCACCGCCCATGGCACGCCCAAGGGGCAGCGGATGCACCGTAGGCGCGCAAAAGGCGGCCCTCGGGCGATATTCTAAGGTCTTACAGAGCATTTCATACTCGCGAACGCTGTGCACGACAACGTCGTGCGCGAGTTTTGCAATGTCCCGCATCGTGGCAATAATCGCGGGATCTTGGACGCGAATGTTGATTTGTTTTTCGCGGCGCACGTCGAGCTGCTGTTGGGCGAGGGCCGTAAATGCAACACGGCGTGCATCATGGTCGGGAAATTGCTGGAGGAGACTGCTTGCAAGTTTGCGCGCTACCGCACTCCGCGGATCCTCTAGATCGAAATGCGCCGCGAATTGAATGCCTTCCATGCGCAAACGAACCGCATCTTGCAACGCAGAGCGAATGTTCTCGAAGGTAACGTGAAGGTTACGGACCGATTGCAATTCCCGCAGGATTGGACCCGGTGGTAAACATATAGCTCGCCGCTCCGCAACAAGCGGCCGCAGGATACACGCCCACTTGATTCGCACCGCCGCCCAACGTTACGTACAGCAAGTTCGAGGTTCCTAGCCCCATGGCGACGGCGGCATTGTTTGCAAGCGCCGTACTTGTGAAACTATTTGGGCCGAACGATCCCAAAAGAATTTGGCTCGTTGCCGGCGATGCGGCGAAAATTCTTCCGAACGAATCGATTGTGAGGCTCGTAGCAGACGTCGGGGGCCCGGCGCCCAATGCAACCGGCCCATTATCGTACACGAACCCACCGCCGGGACCTGCGTACGAGCCGAGTTCTACATTCGGTCCGGCAGTCGGCCAAACGGCGACAAAGCCTGCGCCCCCATGGGCAGCGAGCGCGGTAGCTCCGGGGGCAAGCGTCGTGTCCGCTACGGTAGAACCGTCGTATTGAATCACATTCCCGTTATTCTGCGCCGCATAAATGT
>JALYIF010000352.1 GCA_030775925.1 Vulcanimicrobiota bacterium
GTTCTTGATGCACTGAACGAAATGGTCGATTTGAGCCGAGTACTCTTCGCCGCGCACGTAGAACCAGACCGGTTTCGTCAGTTCCGTGGTGTAGCGGACATTCCATCCATTCTCAAATCCCGTCTCGGCAGAATGCACAGAGCGCACGTAGACCTGGAGTTCCTGCCGGTCCACATTGATCCGGCCGTTGGTGCCCCAAAAACTTATTCTAAGCGACATTTTGCGAAAACTCTCGTCGCTCCAATTGGTCGCCAATTGACCATTCAGCCCTTTAGAGAACTGAAAGGTAGAGTAAATCTCGTCATCCACATCGTTCGAAAATACGCTGTTGAGTACCGTACCGGAAACGGTGAGCGGCCGCCCGACCAAATAATTCAGCAAGTCGATGGCATGACACGAATAGTCGAAAAGACAACCGCCTCCTTCGCTTTTCTGCGAGCGCCAAGTCGCACCTTTGGGCCTTAGCACGACGGGGCCGTACGCCTCGGCGCGTACGTGGTGCAACTCTCCGATAACGTTGCATTTCAGCAATCGCTTGGTTTCGTTGAAAGTCGCGACGAACCGGTAGTGATAGCCCACCTGGTTGACTAGCTTCTTGTTTTCCGCAACCTCAGCGAGCCGGTATCCAGCTTCCGGATCAAGAGCAAACGGCTTCTCGCAAAATACGTGCAAATCGCGTTCCAGCGCAGCGTTGACGATCTCCGCGTGATATCTCGACGGAGTGGCGATAAAAACACAGTCCAGCTGCTCCTCGGCGAGCATCTTTTTGTAGTCCGTGTATATTTTGACGCCCGTGTACTTCGTTAGAACGTCTAGGACGTAACCCGAAGAGTCGCACACGGAAACCAAGCATAGCTGCGGGTGGACGTTGATCATGGATTGGTGGGACAAGCCCATTTTCCCGAGCCCGATGATTGCAGCCCTTAACATTATCTTTTCCATTCAAGTAATCGGTATCAGGCGCAGGCGCCCGTTCGAACTGCGACTGTAGACCAAGAGTCCATAGCGCTATCTTGCACTGGTTCGCAATTACGTCGACTTAGAATTGAGTCTACCGTGCTTCAGCGGCCCGCGCTAGGCGTGACCAAGGCCGCAGAGGCGGGCTACTTGTATTCGATGAGCCTTGATTTCGCGCGCCGATATCGATCCAGCATGAATTTGCACTGGCCGAGCATTTCCGGAAACGTGGCAAGGACCAGCGCGCTGGCCCTCCACCAGTTCTGCCGGGGCGACCGTTTGCCCCGCAGGGCAAGCCGAATCACCCTGAGTGGATAAATCAAAAGCAACAACAGAAACCACCCGCCGAACACGGCCGCAAAGATTATTGCTATTAGTGGTACCAGCAGGCCCCAAATCCATATCCGCCGCGACTCCGACACCCAATGACGCTCCGGTGGAGCACCATGCAATTCTGCTCCCTGAGCAAAGCCGTAGCCACCGCGAACCATGCGTTTCCACCATTGCCCGAAGTGATACATCGCAGCATCATGGAGCGTCATCTCTTCGCCCAACCTCCAGACGAGCCAGCCCGCCTGACGCAACCGCACGCACATCTCCGGTTCTTCGCCGCAAATTAGTTCCGCTCGATAGCCAGCGACTTGGCGAAACGCGCTAACGCGCATGACGATATCGCCGCCGCACGATTTAATTTCGCCGATGGGGAACTCAGACCATTCGATGTCACATAACATGTTGTACACGGATTTCTCAGGGTATCGCTCGCGCCGCCGTCCCCAAACGACAGCGACATCGGGGTGCTCATCAAGAAATTCCGTTGCCTTCTCGGGCCAACCTTGAACCACCTCGCAATCGCCGTCGACGAAAAAGAGATACTCGAGGGTCGGCCATTTCTGTAGCAACTTCTTAGTTCCCTCATTCCTCGCCCGCGCTGCGGTGAAGGGGGTACTCATATCGAGTTCCACGACGTCCGCCCCCAGGTTTCTCACAAAATTAACCGAGTCGTCGGTGGACCCAGAATCAACATAAACGATACGGTCGACGAAGCTGCCG
>JALYIF010000353.1 GCA_030775925.1 Vulcanimicrobiota bacterium
GTGCCCGGTGAACACCCTGTGCCCGACTCCGCCGATCATCAAGAAAATGAATGCCGTCGCCCCGGCGCGCGCGCGAAAGAAAAGCTAAAGCGGAATTGGCCCCGGGCCGTCGAGGTGGGCAGGACGCGGCAACTCAGCATCTTTGGCAATTGTTTTGAGGACTTGAGTCGGCGTTAGGGCCTCGCCATACCCTGCCTCAGTTGAAATTTTTGAAAGGTTCGTGAGGGCTGGCAGCTCGGCATCGGCATCGAAGGTGTATTCGCCCTCCAGCCCCAGTCCGGTAATTTTCACGAGTTGTTGAACCTCATCAAGGTCCATGCTCAACCGTTGATCGCCAAAGCGTAACCGGATGCGCAGCGGCTTTTCCATGCGGATAAATTTAACGCCGTTTTTTCCTAGGATGGAGTTGAGGCGACGAATGCCCAGCGCTAAATGCTCGGCAAAGGCGGACAGCGCCTCTTCGGCATCTTCGTAGCGATGTTTGGCACTACCTGACATTGCTGAATCAATCGCCATTCCGACATCGCGCCGCGCCCGGATTCGCATTGCCGCATCCACGATCGGGTTGGGATTGAGAGGTTCCTCTGGCTCCATGCGCCCTGGTTTCGGGCTTCCCGTTCGGCGCCCCTTATAGTGCAGTTAGGAGCGCCCAAAAGCGTAAAATCTGCCATTTGTGGTAAGTAAGAAAGATGAGCGAATTAATTCCCCCGGCGCCGGATCATCCGGTGGTCGTCGATGTTCCCGGTTGGCGCAGCGTGAAACCGCGCATTCCCGATACAACCCAGCGTAAACAACTTGAGAAGCAACGTAGTGTGCGCCAAATCGTGTTCGGCGTACAAGACGGCATTTTAACCACACTGGGTATTGTTACTGGGGTTGGCGTTGCCGATGGCGATCGTGGAACGATTATTATAACCGGGATGCTAGCGCTACTCGCCGGTGCGCTCTCGATGGGCGTTGGCGAATACTTAGGCGGGAAATCAGAACGTGAAGTCGTTCAAGCGACGATCGAGATGGAAAAGCGGGAGATGGAAGCAAACCCGCAAGACGAATTCACCGAACAAGTTGCGTACTATAAACTGAAAGGCTTTAGCGCTGACGAAGCGCACATGATCGTTACGCGACTGGCCCAAAACCCCGAGATCTATCTCTACGAAATGATGCGCGACGAGTTTGGAATTGACCCGCGCGTCGCCGACGAGGCCAGCATGACCCCGGCTTTCTCGATGGCGGGCTCCTATGCGGTTGGCTCGCTCGTTCCGATCGTGCCGTATTTTTTCACTGGTTCGCACTTAGTCGCAACAGTTGGCGGGCTGATCCTGGCCGTGCTCGGCCTGTTTGGAATCGGCTTCTATTCATCCAAAGATAGCGATCGCAACGGATGGTCGAAGGGCTTGGAAATCGTAGCCCTCGGAGCGGTCGTCTTTGCAATTTCCTACGCGGCCGGACGCTACGTGCCGCCGCTATTTGGACATGCGCCCGTCAGTGTAGGCGGGTAAAAAAAAAGCGCGGCGAGTGATCGCCGCGCGGATAGATGAAATAAAAACGAGGGCTACTTCTTGGTTTTTTTGGTTGCTTTCTTGGCGGCTGGTTTTACAGCAGCTTTCTTTGCAGCCATTTTCTTGGTGGCTTTCTTCTTGGCTGCTTTTTTTGCAGCCGGCTTAACAGCGGCTTTTTTAGCTGCAGTCTTTTTAACTGCGTGCTTCTTTACCGTTGCCTTTACCGATTTGCTCGAATGCGTGGCGACCGTTGTTTTGGCAGCTGCCGGTGCCGTGATGGCAAAGGCTGCTCCGCTCAAGACGAACGCTGAGGCCAGGATTGATGCGAGAATCTTTTTCATGTGGTGTATCCCCCTTCCCTAAAAAATAGGCGCCAGTCTTAAAAGACTGCCGTTGTTGCCCGAACAAATGAACGAGCGACACACCCCTATAACGAAGTATGCCGCCCGGAAGTTCGCCTCGAAGGGTTTCTACCCTTTTGTTTGTCTGTGGCGTGTAAAGTTAAGGCTTGGCGCCGTTGGCGGGCGCTTTCCATTTGCCGACTAGGGCCCGTGAAATAACTAAGCGCTGAATCTGCTGCGTGCCTTCGTAGATCTGCGTAATCTTGGCGTCGCGCATCATGCGCTCGACCGGGTATTCCGTAGAATAACCGTTCCCACCCAAGATTTGCACGGCATCGGTTGTCACTTGCATGGCAACGTCGCCCGCCTTCAGTTTGCACATGGCGGCCCAAAGTCCAACATCAGCGGAGTTTTCATCGCATTTTCTCGCACATTCGTAAACGAGAAGACGGGCGGCTTCGACTTCGGTTTTCATGTCGGCCAGCAAAAATCCGACTCCTTGCTGCTGTCCAATCGGTTTTCCGAAAGCCATCCGTTCTTTCGCGTAATTTGCAGCATAGTCTAAGGCGCCCGCCGCGATGCCGAGCGCTTGCGCCGCGATCCCCGGCCGAGACTTATCTAGAACCTTCATCGCGATCTTGAAGCCTTCGCCCTCGGCTCCCAGCATATTTTCGGCCGGTACCTCGCAGTTATCAAAGAACAACTCGACCGTTGGAGACCCGCGGATCCCCATCTTTTTCTCTTTCTTGCCAACGTTGAAGCCTGGGAAGCTTTTCTCAACGACAAACGCGCTAATGCCGTTGGCGCCTTTGGACGGATCGGTGACGGCAAAGACACAAATGACATCAGCTACGCTGCCGTG
Source organism: Vulcanimicrobiota bacterium (assembly GCA_030775925.1). GTDB lineage: Bacteria > Vulcanimicrobiota > Vulcanimicrobiia > Vulcanimicrobiales > Vulcanimicrobiaceae > JACRUB01. The sequence goes on from JALYIF010000353.1 coordinate 2,703, forward strand.
GGTAATCCAGATTTTGGTGCCATTGAGAATGTATTTGTCGCCCTTTTTCTCGGCGCGCGTTCGCATGGATCCCGCTGCGTCAGAGCCGCTGCCTGACTCCGTGAGCGCGTAGGCAGCAATCCATTCGCCCGACGCGAGCTTGGGAATGTATTTTTTCTTTTGCGCGTCGCTGCCGCCGATAAGAATCGGTAGGGCACCGAGTTCTTGAACCGCGACGATGAGCGAACTCGAAGCACAGGCCTTGGCAATCTCTTCAACGACCTTCACGTACGTGACGAACGAGCCGCCGAGGCCGCCATATTCGGCCGGAAATGGAATCCCCATCAAATCGTTCTGCGCGAACAGATCCTTGATGTCGCTCGCAAACTCGCCGCTCTCATCGATGGCAGCAGCACGAGGTGCGACTTTTTCGGCAACGAGCTGGCGCACGACCTCAAGGATCATGGCCTCTTCGTCAGAGGTTGGGTGCGCTGCAATCGACATATTCCGCATACTCCGTTAAATAATGGTAGCTGCAACATTCCCCGAAAGCGTGGCTCGAACATTTTGCCGCACAGGGGCGATGTTCGGGATTGCGTATATCTGGGCCATGGACAAAGTCATTTCCACGGCTGCTGCCGCCGTAGCCGATATCCCCAGTGGCGCAACACTCGCCGTGGGCGGGTTTGGGCTCAACGGCATTCCGCATAACCTCATCGAGGCGCTGCTCGCACAGGGAGCGACCGACCTCGTGACTGTCTCCAACAATTGCGGCATTGATGGCTGGGGCCTGGGCGTGCTGCTGGACGCAAAAAGGATCCGCCGGACTACGGGCTCCTATGTGGGCGAAAATAAAGAATTTGAGCGGCAGTATTTGCACGGTGAATTGGAAGTGGAGTTAGTCCCGCAAGGGACCCTTGCCGAGCGGTTGCGTGCAGGCGGAGCCGGCATCCCCGCGTTTTACACCCCAGCGGGGGTCGGAACCCAGGTTGCCGATGGGGGCCTGCCGTGGCGCCACCATCCGGACGGTTCGGTAGCACTTCCATCCCCCAAAAAAGAAACGCGGCAATTTCATGGCCGTCCGTATGTCTTAGAAGAAGGCATCGTGTGCGATTTTGCGCTCGTACGAGCGAGTCGCGGAGACCGGCATGGAAATTTGGTCTATGACAAAGCGACTCGAAATTTCAATCCACTTTGTGCGAGCGCAGGGCGCATTACCATTGCGGAGGTTGAAGAGCTCGTTGAGCCTGGGGAAATCCGTCCGGAAGACGTGCACACGTCCGGAATTTTTGTGCAACGAGTGGTTGTTGTCGGTGTGCATGGTAAACGCATCGAACGCGTCACTACGCGCAAGAAAGAGGTGCGCTAGTGCCTTTAACACGCGAACAGCTTGCCGAACGCGTCGCGCAAGAACTGCAGAACAATCAATATGTGAACCTGGGTATCGGCTTGCCTACGCTCGTCCCCAACTACGTTCCGCAAGGCGTAACGGTCGTTCTTCAGAGCGAGAACGGCATCTTGGGTCTGGGGCCATATCCCTATGAAGGCGAGGAAGACGCCGATCTCATCAATGCGGGTAAGGAAACGGTAACCGTTTTGCCGGGCGCATCGTTCTTCGATTCTGCAACGTCGTTCGGCATGATCCGGGGCGGACATATTGATGTCGCGATTTTGGGCGCGATGCAGGTGTCGCAGGACGGGGACATTGCCAACTGGATGATTCCGCGCAAGATGGTCAAGGGGATGGGCGGCGCGATGGACTTAGTTCATGGCGCAAAACGCGTGATCGTCATGATGGAGCATCTTGCCAAGGGTGGAGCGCATAAAATTGTCAAGCAGTGCTCGCTGCCGCTCACGGGTAAGCACGTCGTCGAGCGCATCATCACCGACTTGGCGGTAATCGATATTACCTCCGAGGGTCTCGTTCTTCGCGAACTCGCGCCGGGCGTTACGATCGATGATGTCCGGGCTGGGACCGAACCCGACTTGCTCGTCCCGCACGAACCCGTGACGATGGGGCTGAAAATGGTTTAGTGAGGCGCTATGAGGATCTTTTTAGGTTTCAATTAGGGTTTTTTTAGGACAGGGCGTGCCTCGGGGACGCACGATGGCCATATGAAAAAATTTATCCGCGTAGGCTGCGCTACCCGTATGGTACTGACCGGCCTGGGATTGCTCGTGTCGGGCGCCGCGACTGCCCAGGCTCAGGACGCTCCGAAAATCCCGGCGGCCGTTTATGCACCAGTCGCAGCCGAGGCCGGGACCTGGACCGCTGATATCACCTTTTATGACGAAAAGGATCGCCCGGTGGCAAAGCACGCCAAGGGTGTTCAAGTGAACGTGCTCTTGCACAACAAGCATTGGATCACCAATGACTTTTCGGTTTCGGGCACGCCCTATCAGGGACACGGCGTTTGGGGATACGATCCCGTGGCCAAGACCTATATCGACACATGGGTGGATACGAACGATGGCTCGGTACGGACCGACTACGGCTATTGGGATGTCAAGAAACATACGATGTTTTGGAGTGCCAAGCAGCCAGACGGAGCCGGGCATTTCATCGATTACCGCATGGTCGAAGAATTCAACGGAGCAAAGCGCACACTGGCCATCTATCAACTCGGGATGGAGAAGACAACGATGCACCCGCTCGTAAAATTCGTCTTCACCCGAACGGCTGCAAACTAGCTCCCGCTAGATAGCGCGCCATGCTTTCTCAGCGCGCGGTGTGAGGGTATCCATGTGTTTGAGTAACAGTGCAATTTGCCAGCGTTGTTCGTCGGTCAGCGTCTTAGAGAATGCCGGCATACCGGTCAATCGAATGCCGTGCGTAATCTTCCAAAAGTTCACGCCGTCGGAATCGTCTTCGACGCCGTCCTTTGCTAACTGCGGTGCTCGCTGGTACAGACCTTGGGCAATCGCACTAGGTTCGGCGGCGGAGGTACCGTGACACACGGAGCAATTTTCCTTATACAACTTGATGCCCGCGATGAGGTTCTCGTCGGAGAGTGATACAGGGTTGGCTTGCTTGGGTGCATCCCGATTTACCGTGACTCGCAATGATGTGCGAGCGGCCCAACGCTCAAGGTTTGAGGGCTTAGCATCGGCGTTAGCAGGCATCGCACCAGACTTGATGCCCAGATAGGCCCCGGCCAGCAGAAGTACTACCATAAGGGCCATCCCAACGAGCAAGCCCGGTAAGAACCGATTTTTCATATGACAGTCTCCCATATATTCGCTGAGTGCTCGCTGTGCCCGGG
>JALYIF010000354.1 GCA_030775925.1 Vulcanimicrobiota bacterium
GCAGTAAGTTCGGCGTCCGTGAAGAGCGGGTCGACGGCCAGAACGGTCGCGCCACGTTGCACGAGAGCGTCGCGGACGTCAAATGCGGGACTGAACGCCGACTCTTGAACGCCCGGGCGAAAGGCTACGCCCAGAATTAAGACCGTCTTACCTTTCACCGAGCCAAGCGCTTTTTCCAGCCGATCGACTCCGTATTGGCCCATCGATGCGTTGATTGCGCGACCGCGTTCGATGAGAGGTACGTCCAAGCCGCTTTCCTCTAATAGGAATGGATAAACGGGCAGGCAGTGCCCACCCACACCGATGCCGGGTTCTAAAATATTTGAGTAGGGTTGCGAATTTGCACCGCGGATCACTTCGTAAATGTCGATACCTTTAGCATCCGCACTTTTGGCTAGCTCATTTGCAAGCCCAATGTTTGTTGTGCGAAAACACGTCTCGGCAAGTTTCACGAATTCGGCCGTCTCGGCGTCCTTCATCTCCCAGACCGGTGCATTCAAGTGCTCTTTGTAAAATGCAGCCGCGCGCCTCCCGCTTTCGGGGTCAGTTCCACCCACAATTTTCGGATACTTTTCCAGGTCAGTGAAGATGCGACTCACCAAGACCCGTTCGGGACTAAACGCGACAAAGAGATCCTTACCCGGCGTAAGCCCACTCTTCGCTAAGCGCGGGAGCAAGCGGTTACGTGTCGTACCAATCGGCAACGTAGTCTCAAAAATTACGGTAGTTCCTGGCTGCAGACCTTGCGCGATCGCATCGCATGCCGATTCCATTGCTGAATAATCGACTTGACCACGGGCCCGCGCGATCACCGGGACGACGAGGACAACAGTGTCGCTTTGACGCACCGCTTCAACGGTGTCGGTCGTCGCAGTAAATTGCCCCGGTTTCAAACCATCCAGCGCCTTGCGAAGGCCTTCTTCATTATCCAAGTCGATCGTCGTCCGTTCATTGATCGAGCGGACCCGCGCTTCGCTGCGATCGACACCACGCACCGTGGCACCATGCATTGCATAGTAGACGGAAAGCGGAAGACCTAGCTTACCCAAACCAACAATTGTTAGACGTGCACTCACGCCGTAGCTCCTTCTTTAACTAGGCCGCGTTCCGCGCCCCATTTCATAACCCAATCGGCAACTTTTTGCCCGGCATGGCCATCGCCGAAGATCGGCGGACGCTCGCCAGTTGGGCGAAATGAAGCGATCCCATCCTTGATGACACCCGTATCGGCGTCGGCAAGTTTATTCCAGCCGGTTTCTACTGTTTCGACCCACTCTGTATTTGGGCGCAACGTCACGCATGGACGGCCGAGCATGTAAGCTTCGCGTTGTACGCCGCCGGAGTCGGTCGCAATAACTTGCGCGTTTTTGGTGAGCATCAACATATCCAAATAACTCACCGGTGCAATCGGAATAATCGGCTTGGAAAATTCAATACCCTGCTCTTGCATAATTTTCACCGTGCGTGGATGAGCCGGAAAAATTACCGGCAGGCGCGAAGAGCGCAAGCCTTCGATGATCGCAGCCAGGCGTGCAGGATCATCAGTGTTGCCTGCACGATGCACCGTCGCAAGAACAAATTCGTTAGCCTTAAGCCCGTTGCGCGCGAGAACATCCGAGCGTTCTTCCGCCCGCACGATGTTGGTCAGCACGGAGTCAAATAATACGTCACCGACAACCTCAATGGGCCGCCGAATACCTTCGCGCTCTAAGTTTGCTTTCGCCGTCGGAGTGCTGCAGAGCAGCGCATCGCAAACGTGATCGGCAACGATGCGATTGATTTCTTCAGGCATCGAATGATCGAAACTGCGCATGCCGGCTTCTACTTTAATGATGGGTAAACCTAACTTGGCCGCGGCCAGGGCCGCACCGAGCGTAGAATTCGTGTCGCTGCGCAGCAACATTACATCGGGCTTTAGATCGAGGATCGCGCGTTCGACGCGCTCGAGCACCCGGGCGGTCTGCTCGCCCTGCAGCCCCGAACCTGCTTCCAGGAATAAATCAGGCTTGGGCAGATCGAGATCGCGGAAGAACGTCTGCGACATTTCATCATCGTAGTGCTGCCCAGTATGCACCAAGAATTCACGGCAGCGCCCGCGTAACGCGACCGTTACTGGGGCAGCTTGGACGAACTCGGGACGCGCCCCGACTATCGAAAAAACAATCATCGAATCGCCGCCATTATAGAGAGGGGGAGTGGGCATACCGTCGGCATTGTACCTTGCTCCGAAGGCCTGCGACAATGAAAAATATCGCAGGCCGCCTGGCTAGCCATGTAAAAACGTTTTTGGCGCAAGGACGAGCCGCCTGAGTAGCCGGAGATGGGCTTTAATGGTGTTCGCGACCTTCATTTTCGACTGCCCGAACTGGCGAACGCGCAGGACTGCCGGAACCTCGACTACGCGGTGATTTTGCTTGAGCGCCTTTAACATCATTTCTGCCAAACAGGTGAAATCAAACTCGGGCGATCCAATCTGCTCGACAATCGTGCGGCGGTAGACACGGTTGAGTGCCGTATACGTATAAATGCGCTTACGCAAAATGAATTGGTAAATGGCAGACAAACCCTTGCTGAGCAGGAGCCGCCGCGGCGGAACGCCGTCGACTAGGCCCAGCGGATGATACGGCGACACGGTGACAAAGTCGGCACCGCGCTCGATTTCAACCAGCATGGGCTCGAGTAAGTCCGGATCGTAGGTGCAATCGCTATCCAAATTAGCGATTAAGTCGCCACTCGATTCTTTAATTCCGGTTCGAATTGCTCCGCCCAAATTGAGATTTTTCGGATGTCTTACGATTCGGGCTTCCGCGCGGTCGCCGAAGGCTTTGGAGAGTTGGTCGAAGGTGTCGTCGGTACTGCCATCGTCGACCAGAATCAATTCGACCGTGTAACGCGACGAAATGCGATCCAAAACGGGAAGCAATCGATCCCGCAGTTGGAATACGCTGTCCGATTCGTTGTAGCATGGAATTACAATGCTAATTGAAGTCATGGCACTATTCACATATCCGGCGCAATGTGCTGCTCAGCGGCGCACCAACGGGTGATCCGCAGGAAGCGGACCGCACTTGGCACATGCGGGGGCATCGACGCGTGCTCCGCACATGCATAACCAACCCGTCACGCGCGCCGGCGCGCCCACCACCAATGCGTAGTCGGGAACATCGCGCGTCACTACCGCGGCGGCAGCGACAATGGCCCATTTTCCGATCCGAACGTTTGGTAAAACAGTTGCGTTGGCACCGATCGAGGCCCCGTCTCCTACGCTGGTTTCCCCAACTTCCCAGTCGCCGTCGCCAAGCGGATTAAATTTCGGGTCAGTGGCGCGCGGTCGCATGTCATTGGTAAATACTGCGTGGGGACCAACAAACACGCCACGCCCGAGCGTCACGCCATGGTAGACGCATGCATAATTTTGCAGCTTGCAATCGTCACCGAGAACAACATCGAAATCGACGAACGCCCCTTTGCCAATAATACAACGCTCACCAATTATTGCACGCGTACGCACTTGTGCTTGATGCCAGATCTTGGTGTCGCGACCGACTTGCGCACCGTCTTCCAACGTTGCCGTAGCATGCACGAAGTAGCCGACCTCATTGTTGATCACCGCGCCATCTCCACCTGTAAGGAGCGCTCGATCATACCGGTAGCTTCCAATGCGATTTGCAACGAGACTAACGAGATCTCGGGGTCCGGCGCCTGTTCGGTACCAGCGAGAATCGCCACAAAACGCTCTAGCTCCAAACGCAGAGGCTCGTGACGCTCGATGGGAATTTCGAGCAGCGTTCCTTCCTCATATTGCGCAATAAGTGCTTCGTAACTTTCGGTGGTTACAAAATTGCGGCCAGGCGCAAAATGCGTCTGCTGGCGCAGATAATCGACCTGCAAGTAGCCATTAGAACCCGTGATAATTAAATCACGCACTTTAACCGGGGTCACCCAATTGATCGTCGCGTGCGCAACAACGTCGCCTGCCTGCAAGGCCAGACTGGCATAATCAACCCGATCGCGAGACAAGGCCATACCGCCCTGTGCGCTAATCAACTTTAAATTTGTTTGCAAAAGAAACGAGATAATGTCGATATCGTGCACGCCGATATCGACGATTACGTTGGCGTCAGTAATACGCATCGGCATACCACCAACGCGCCGGCTTGCGATATGAAGGGGCTTGCCCACCAGGCCATCAATCAACAAGCGCTGCGCCGCAATAACCGCAGGGTTAAAACGCTCGACGTACCCGACCATAATCGGCAGACCACGGTGGCGTGACTGTTCAATAATTTCTTGGCCCTGTGCTAGCGTCGCGGCAATCGGCTTTTCGATTAAGAGCGCGACCCCGGCTCCAAGCAATTCTAGGGCCATCGAATAGTGTAACGAGGTCGGCACGCTCAAGACGGCCGCGGTTATGCGCCGGTCAAGAATTTCTCCGACCGAGGCAAATGCATGATATCCCAACCGTTCGGCATCGTGACGCGCCGTTGGCGACGGATCGACAATCC
>JALYIF010000355.1 GCA_030775925.1 Vulcanimicrobiota bacterium
CTTGTATTCTGCGCTCCGCGAAGCAAGGCTGAGGCGTCCTTGATCGCCATACTTTTGGTATCATGTCCGCCGATGCGCACTAACAGGTCATCTTGTTGCACGCCGTTGCGATCCGCTGGACCGTTCGGTAACACATCGAAGGCGACGATAAAGCCGGTCGCAGGGTCACTTTGCACAATGATGCCGACGCCCGAAAATTGCACGGGCGCGAGAACGCTATTGAACGACCGGTATTCTGCGGGCGTGAAGAACGCCGTATACGGATCGTTCACCGACGCTGCGACGCCCTTGCTTGCGGCATAGCCAAGCATTTGTGCATCCACCCGCGCGCCATAGCGCTTGAGGGCAAACGCGAGCTCGGCTTGGGCCTGAGCGCGCACGCCTGCGGGGTCAGTCGCCCGCACCACCGGGAGGTCGGCAGCAACGCCCCTACTCTTCAAGTAAGCAACTAGGCCGGCGCGTTCACCGTCCAGTAATTCTTGAGGGGACGTCCGTCCGTAGTAGAGTCCGGAGACGTGCTGCAGCACAAAGTCCAGATCGGCATCAACAGTGAGCCGGTCCACCTCGCTGAGCGGCGCCGCGCCAAGCGTTCCAAGAAGCAACAAACTCGTGAACAGAACGGCAGCCACACGCATGCAATATCCTCCCACGAGCAGCATACAGGGCATGGCGAACCGCGTCCTCAAAACGTGCTCAAATGAATCTCAGTGAGCGCGAATGCGTCCCCTGCAAAGGCGGTGTACCGCCTATAGAAGCGCCACACGCGGCCGAATTATTGGCACAACTCGGCAGCGGCTGGAGCATCGTCGATCATCACCATCTGCAGAAGACATTTCCATTTAAGGATTTTTCAGAAGCCCTCGCCTACGTAAATCGCGTCGGCGAGCTTGCAGAGCGGCAGCATCACCACCCCGATATCTACCTAGCGTGGGGCGAAGTCGAGCTGCTTATTTGGACCCACAAAATTGACGGCCTCACGGAGAGCGACTTCATCTTCGCCGCGAAATGCGACGCGCTTTAGCTTACGATTTGCCGCCCGCAATCGCGCGCCCGACGCGGTAGAAACCCCATCCGAATGCGCTGAGGATCCCAAGAAATACCACGAGGTCGACAAGCCCCGAGAAACCCGCTACCGAGTTCCCGCACACGGCGACCGCTGCGCGCGACAACGCCAAATCGAATTGCGCCAGCACGTTGCTTTGCCGGTGATCGAGGATATCGATTTGAGCGCCGATTCCGCTGGTCGACCACGCCGGGTCATCGACCAAATACCTGATGACGCCACGCTTGTCGATCACGACGGTGCGCTCGCTATGAATCAATCCAACGGTGGGGTCGGCAAAGGGTTGGAGTCCAAATTGGGCGGCGAAATCCAGCACAGCGTTCGGGTCGCCCGTGCCGAGCGTCCAGCGGGCGCTTTGCGTGCCAAACACCGTTGCGTATTTTCGCAATACCGGTGGCGTATCATACACGGGGTCCAGCGTGATCTCAACCAAGTGCGTATCCGTTTTGGCAAATTGATCCTGCAGTTGCCCAAATTTCGCGGAGATTAGCGGGCACATGCGCGCATCTTTGCAACGCGTATAGATGAATGCAAGCACTACGTTGCGGCCGAGGAACGACGACATGGTAAACGGTCTGCCGTCCTGATCGATGAAGGCTGTCTGCGGCACACGTTGGCCTTCTTGCAAGACGTCTACGCGACGGATTGCCGGTAGCGCCTGCGGAGGGGCTTGCGGCAAGACTTCAACTTCGGTAAGCGCGGGCGGGTGCGCGGCTTGATTGAGTTGCCCTGCAACGCGATCGCCAATTCGAATGCCCTGGAGCGCCTTGCCGGGAATAACCCGCACGGCAAGCGTCGTAGCGGGGATGCCGGGCGCCCCCGAACGCCGAACAATGAGCTCACCGCGTCCGGCAGCAATTCCTAAAACCACTCCTTGAAAATTTCCGCCATGGGCGAGTGCGGCAGACGGCCCGATGGCGACGGCCAACACCCAGGACAGAGTAACGATGAAGTTTCGTAAGTTTGACCCGCGCGCACGGCTGGTACGTCGTCCATGGACCGCATCAGAACGGCGCGCCGTTTGGATGGGCGTTATGGGCCGGCTTACCATTGC
>JALYIF010000356.1 GCA_030775925.1 Vulcanimicrobiota bacterium
CAATTCTACTGGAGATTGCGGTTCGATCAGGGTGATGGAAAGCGTCCGATGGGTGCCGTACTGCTCCTTGATCGCCTCGATGGGCCCATCGTAAATGATGGTACCCGTATCGATAAGCACGATCCGCCGGCACAATCGTTCGACATCGGCAAGATCGTGCGTGGTGAGAATGATGGTGGTGCCGCGTTCCTGGTTGATCGCCTTAATGAACCCTCGGATGGCCTCCTTGGCAACGACATCTAAGCCGATGGTGGGTTCATCGAGGTAGACAATTTGCGGATCGTGCAGCATCGCCGCCGCAAAATCGCCGCGCATGCGTTGTCCGAGCGAAAGCTGGCGCACCGGGGTATGCATGAATTCGTCCATCTCAAGCATGGTTGTAAAGTGTTTGAGATTGCTGAGGTAACGGTCGCGAGGTACGGCATAAATCGCACGCAAAAGCTCGAAAGATTCGATCAGCGGCAGATCCCAATAGAGCTGGCTGCGTTGGCCGAACACGACGCCGATATTCTTGGCGTTGTCTTTACGCCGCTGGTAAGGAACGAGCCCAGCCACTTCGATCGAGCCCGACGTTGGAACCAAAATGCCGGTGAGCATCTTGATCGTAGTTGATTTGCCGGCTCCATTGGGCCCAATATACCCGACGAGCTCTCCGGCTTCCAGCGACATCGAAACGTTGCTCACCGCGACTTTGTCAACGTACGTGCGGCTGAACAGCGTGCGTAATGCGCCGCCGGGGCCCGGCTCGCGCTTGACGGAGCGAAAGGTCTTGCAGAGTTCAGCCGTACGGATAATGGGCATGCAGGAAGCGGAATTCCACACGCTGCATGCGGTCTCTTTGGAGTGTGAAGCCGATGATCGTGACAATTTCAAACGAATATGGTTCCGGGGCCCTCGCGATCGCGCAGCGGGCGGCTTCGCAATTGAACTATCTGTTCGTTGACCAGCAGCTTCCGGTCGTTGTCGCCAAGCGGCTCGCCATCTCGCCGGAAGCCGTCGATGCGATGGAAGACACATCCCAAAATCTAGGCGAGCGGCTTATGACCGGTTTGGAGATGGGAACGCCAGAGCTCGCTTCCTTGGAGACCGGGCTGCTCGGTCGCGATTGTCTGCGAGAAGTGCAAACGGCGGTTCGAGATTTTGCTGCCCAGGGCAACGTCTTTCTGTTTGGACGCGGTGCAAACGCGGTGCTCGGCCGCCGGGACGATGTGCTGCGGGTCTTCATGCACGCGCCTCGCGAGTGGCGGATTCATCACATTATGGATGGTCTGGGCGTCGACGAATCCACGGCGACTGCCGAGGTCGAACGGATCGATCGCGCGCGGCGAATCTATATGCGCGACTACTACGATCTGGACTGGGGAGATCCGTCTTTCTACGACCTGTCTATCGATACGGCGCGGATCGGCACAGAGCGCGCCGCGTCGGTGATCGTTAGCGCGGTGACCTTGTGGCCGTAGAGCCACCAATCCCCAAACGCGCTCCGTCGCTTTTTGCCGCCCTGCAATTTCGCGACTTCCGGCTGTTGTGGACGGGACTGCTCATTTCGAATCTCGGTTCGTGGATGCAGTTCACGGCTAGCGGATTTTTTGTTGTGAAGCTGGCTGGGACGCCGGAACTCGGAGCCTTGTATTTGGGTATTTTGGGCGGAGCTCGCGCCATTCCGGTCATCCTGTTTTCACCGATCGTTGGCGTCATTGCTGATACGTGGCCGCGCCGGAGGGTGCTCATCGCAAGCAACACGGCGATTTCGGCGCTCGCCCTGATCCTCGCAGTGCTCACGCAGCTCAACCACATTTCGATTTGGGGCGTGATCGCGATTTCGATGGGCAATGCGATCGCGCAGTCGTTTGATGCGCCTGCGCGGCAAAGTTGGGTTCCGCTCCTGGTCGGCCGGGAATATATCGGCAATGCCATCGGGCTCAATTCCGTGGCGTTTAATGCCCCTGCAATTATTGGCCCGGCTATCGCTGGTTTTTTGATTGCCAACGTCAGTATTGCCGGTTCGTTTTACATTAACGCGTTTGCAACGCTCGCCGTTGTCATCGCCGTCGTTTTAATGAAACCATCGCCGCCGTCCAGCGCGACGCGCGAGCCGCTTTTCCTTTCGATCCAGCACGGCTTACAGTTTCTGTTCGAGCATCCGATTCTCAAGTACGTTATGCTGTTCTTCGTTGTGAGTGCGCTGCTCGTGCGCCCGTACAGCATCTTGCTCCCCGCGTATGCGCTCCACTATTTGCATACGGGCGCGCAAGGGCTCGGCTGGGCGTTGGCGGCAACCGGAGTAGGCGCTTTCGCGGGCGCATTAACGACGGCAATTGTTGGATCGCGTGAAAGTCGCGGCACATTGTGGATAGCCTCTGGGCTGCTCCTCGCGCTCGGCGTGCTGGTCCTAGGCTTTATCCAGACGCTGACACTCGCGTTCCCGGTGCTCGCCATCATCGGCTTGGCAACGATGGTGTTCTTAGGAACGTCCAATATTCTGATCCAGACGCTATCGCCTGATGACATGCGTGGGCGCGCCATCTCGGTCTACTCAATGATTGCCCTCGGATTCGTACCGGGCGGCGCATTTATAATCGGGACGCTTGGATCGGTGATCTCCTTGCACCGCGCTTTCATCCTGGTGGGAGCGCTATGTGCGCTTTTTGCGCTCTACCTGTGGCTGCGCAAGCCCATCTTGCGCACGGTGTAAAAAGGGCAAAAAAAAGCGAGCCGCATAGCGACTCGCTGACGTAAAAAACGCCGGGTCTAGGCGGCTGCCTTTTTCCGACGTGTGGTCTTACGACGAGTCGCTTTTCTCGTGGTCTTGCGAGCGCCGGCTTTACGTGTGGCTTTACGCTTGGTGGCTTTGCGGGTAGCTTTCTTGCGAGTAGCTTTCTTCCGCGTTCCGGTAGCTTTCTTACGAGTCGCTTTCTTGCGGGTAGCCTTCTTACGGCCTCCAGCTTTCTTACGAGTCGCCTTCTTGCGAGTACCGGTCTTCTTGCGAGCACCACCGGCCTTGCGGGTAGCTTTCTTCTTACGGGTTACTTTGCGGACTGCTTTTTTAACTGCGGTTACCGCTTTTTTTGCCGCGCGTTTTACTCCGCCGGCTTTCTTACGTCTGACTGCCATATTATTGGAGTCATCCTTTCTCTGACCGATAACGATCAGGGTTGTTAGGTATGTTATACCGCAAAAGTGCATGTGCGCGCAAGTTTTGGTGATGTTCGGCGGGAAATCACCGGAATGCAAATCGCGATTGACGACACAAAATTGGAGGTTCACACCGCCGGCGAGGGCGACGCGGTGCTGCTCTTACATGGCTTTCCATTCTCAAATCAGATCTGGAAAACGCAAATCCACGAGCTCGCGAAGAACCATTTCGTCATCGCGCCGGACCTGCGCGGACTCGGAAAATCGGGCGTGACGACCGGGCCGTATTTAATGGAAACGCTCGCGGGAGACGTCGCCGCGCTTCTTGAGAATTTGAATGTGGAGCGCGTGCATCTGGTGGGACACTCGCTCGGCGGTTACGTGGCGCTCGCATTTTTCCGCATGTTTAGTGAGCGCGTACGTCGACTCTGCCTGGTTTCTAGCCGCATTGATGCCGATACACCGGAGATCGCCGCGGGGCGCGTGAAACTCGCCGACGATGCGGAGGCGCATGGTATGCAAGTCGTGATCGATGCCTACGATGGCAGGTTGCTGGATGCCGCGACATCACCGGACGTCCGCGCGTTTGCGCGCGACATCATGATGGGAACCCGTCCCGAGGGTGCGGCTGCGATTCTGCGGGGGATGGCGCAACGGGTCGATGCGCACGACCTGCTGGACGA
>JALYIF010000357.1 GCA_030775925.1 Vulcanimicrobiota bacterium
CGGTAAGCTGCCGTGCGTACATCGGTGCGAAAGCCCGGTGCGTCCAGCGGCGTGGCCGTGGCGATATTGTCGCTGTACTTGCCGAAGAGTGCTGGATTCTGTGAAAATTCATCAACGAGGTCAGAGATGCGATGATCGTCACGCGGGTGATCGGACAGCGCTTCCGGTGGAGCCCCGTTCGGATTGGCTTCAAACTGTTCGAACAGCCACACCATGCCCCAGGGGTTCAGGCCCGCTTGCGCGCAGGTGATGGCGCCATTATGATCTGCGGCCTTTTCTACGGTGCGTGAGAAACGTAACCCCGTAAGTTGGTCGGCGGTCCCCAGAATCATATTGGTCACTTGGCCGCCTCCAAGCAAAGCGGAGAGAATACCGGCGGCCATATCAACGCCTTGTTGTTTTTTGTTCAGATTCACCACGTCATGGTGGATCGTGTGATTGACTTCATGGCAAAGGACGCCCGCAAGTTCTTCTTTGTTCTTTGCAAACGTCATCATGGCATCGGTGACGTACACGTTTCCGCCCGGTACAGCGAACGCATTTGGTTGTTTTTCATGCACGAGAATGAAGCGAAACGGTGCATCATATTGCGGATCGGCAGCACGTTTGATCCGGTCCGCAATGGGATTGAGGATCTTGTAGTAGGGCGAGGTGGTAAGAATCTCGCCTTTCTGTTGCAACTGCTGATAGACTTGCTGGCCGATTTGCTGCTCTTGATCGTCGGCGAAGGCCGGTCCAACAACGGCCAGTCCGAACATTAGGCTCAAGGCGGCGGTAAAAATGCGTTTCATTGGCAGGCGGTTACTCCTTCGGTCTCTATTGTTGCCCTAAATCATCAACGCAAAACACAAGAAAAAGGGCACGGTACTGACCGTGCCCTTTTCTTTACCAGAGTTGGGGTCTAGTGGACCAGGAAACCGACCAACAAGAGCGCCACGATGTTGAGCACTTTGATCATCGGATTGATCGCCGGCCCGGCCGTGTCTTTGTACGGGTCACCGACCGTATCGCCGGTAACCGCTGCAGCGTGAGCGACTGAGCCCTTGCCACCATAGTTCCCGTCTTCAATGAACTTCTTAGCATTGTCCCAAGCACCGCCGCCGCTCGTCATCGAGATGGCGACGAACAAGCCGGTGACGATCGAGCCAACGAGGATTCCGCCCATCATTTGGGCTCCCGTATTGCCTTTAAGGATTCCGAACACCGAGAGTAATACGACCACGATCGGCACGCCGACCGGGATGAGTGCCGGGACGATCATCTCTTTGAGCGCCGCGCGGGTCACGATGTCGACCGTGGTGCCGTAGTCGGGCTTCCCCGTGCCGTCCATGATTCCGGGAATCTCGCGGAACTGGCGGCGGACTTCTTCAACGACCAAGCCGCCGGCACGTCGACCGCTTCCATTGAAAGCGAGGAGAACAGATAGGGCAGCAATCCGCCGATCAGCAAGCCGCACAGTACATACGGGTCTCCGATTCCGAATGTCACCGGGTGGGTTGCGCAATTTGCGCCGGCCGTTGCGTTGCACTTGTCGCTGAGTTCTTGCAAGAATGACGCGAAGAGCACAACGGCAGCCAGCGCTGCTGAACCGATCGCATAGCCTTTGGTAACGGCTTTGGTTGTGTTACCGACGGCATCGAGCGGGTCGGTGACGCCGCGCACGGCGTCTGGAAGCTCCGCCATTTCGGCGATGCCGCCGGCGTTATCTGTGATCGGTCCGAAGGAATCGATGGCGACGATGATGCCTGCCATGGAGAGCATGGACATAACGGCGATGGCCACGCCATACAGTCCAACGAGCGAGTAGGAAACCAGAATCCCGATTACGATTACGATCGCGGGAAGCGCGGTCGATTGCATCGAGACGGCAAGCCCGCTGATCATGTTTGTCGCGTGTCCCGTTTGGGAAGCTGCTGCGATGCGCTTGACGGGCGAGAATTGCGTCCCGGTGTAGTATTCGGTGATATAGGTAATGAGGCCGGTGATCAACAAGCCCACAAGCGCGCAGATAAAGACGCCCATTGCAGACGCGTGCTGGATTGCACCATTGATGCCGACGTCAATTCCGTCCGCGAACTGACGGTTGGTAATAAAGTAGAAGAACACCGCGGAAATCACCGCGGCAACAATCAGGCCGCGATAGAGCGCGCCCATGATGGAACCGCGCGCATCGTTGCCCATGCGAACGAAGAACGTGCCGATGATCGAGGCCACAATCGATGCCGCGCCGAGCAACAGCGGGAAGGTAACCGCACCGTAGACTTTGCCCAAAACTAAGTGTCCGAGCAACATTGCTGCGACCGTGGTGACAACATAAGTTTCGAATAAGTCGGCGGCCATACCAGCGCAATCGCCGACATTATCGCCGACGTTGTCCGCAATGACCGCGGGGTTGCGCGGATCGTCTTCGGGAATTCCGGCTTCAACTTTGCCGACGAGATCGGCGCCGACGTCGGCTGCCTTGGTGTAGA
>JALYIF010000358.1 GCA_030775925.1 Vulcanimicrobiota bacterium
TTGCACTTGGAGTACAGCGCGCAATCATCGCGCATGCGCTCGCAGAGATTGGCCTCAATCCGGAGATTCGTGGAGAACAACTCACCCTCGCCCAATTCGCCGCCCTCAGCAACCAGCTCGCCGTCTAACTGGCGCGCCGTCGGAGCGATGGTGCTCTTGTCCCTTGGCATCGTCGCGCTCGTTCTAGTCTTTGGTCTCGCCGGGCTTGCCGTACTGCACATTGCGCACGGCAGAGATTTCGATTTACATCACAACCGTATGTTTGGCCTGGTCGACTTACTGATCGTGCAAATAGTAGCGGAGCTTCCCCTGATTCCTTACCTCCTGATCGCCTTACCTCGCGTGTGGAGGACGAATCTGCGCGAACTCGGTTTCAAAAACCCGACCAGCAGCGACGTTGCGACAGCGCTTTTGGGTGGCGTCGTCATGATCGTGCTGGTGAACGGGATTGCATCGGCATTAGTAAGCATCTTTCACGTCCACCATGAAGAGCAAGCCGTGGCAATGCTCAAACAAATGCACACCCCCGCACAGCTGATCTTCTTCTGCATCATTGCGGTCGTCGTCGCGCCATGTATTGAAGAGCTCGTTTTCCGGGTCTTTCTTTTCGGCGGCGCGCTCCGGCTGGGTGCATTTTGGACGGCAAGCCTCATTAGCGGGGTAGCATTCGGCGCCGCGCACGGCGACAAGATCTTTCTCTTCCCGCTCGCCTTAGGCGGCATCGTGTTGTGTGCGGTCTACTACCGCACCCGAAACGCCTGGATGTCGATGATCACGCATTCTATGTTCAACGCTACTTCAGTCGCCGGATTATTGCTGGTCCGGCACGCCGGATTGTAAACCAATGAAGGTCGCTGTCGACGCAGCAAATTTAATTCACGACCGGCGCGGAATGGGCCGCTACGTGCGTTCCATTCTCGCTGAATTGCCCGGGCACGGCATCGAACCCATCCTGGTTTGCCGCACCGAGAACGATTGTGCGCGGGTGCGCGAGCTCGGAATGCGTTTGCATGTGTGCACGCCGGTACAAGCTCGAGCACAGCGCGTGGAGGCGAGCTGGTTCCCTTGGAACGGCATGCGTTTTGATCTACGCGTTCCAAGCGTTCTATCGGTTTACGATCTCTTCGCGTTCGAGAATCCCCATCGTAATATCGTCGCGCGTTTTCGCGAACAGCGCCCGATTGCACGCGGTATCGCCAAGGCTCAGAGCATTGCTACCATCTCGGAATGGTCTGCTCGACAGATCGTCGAGCGCTTCGGAGTTAGGCGCAGTCGTGTTACGATTCTGCCTCCCGCGCTAGATCCGCTTTGGCAACCGCAACCGCGCTCGCGGACTTCTCAACCATTCGTGCTCTTTGTGGCGGGCCCGGAACCGCGCAAAAACGCACCGGTGCTGTTTGAGGCGTTCGAACGCTCTTTTTTAAAACTCGACATCGGACTCACGGTCGCCGGCACGCTCAGTGCCCAGGATGAGGAGCGACTCGCTCGGTGCAATTTCCACCACACTCGCGTGCGACCGACCGACATTGAATTACGCGACTTGTACGCAAACGCACTCGCCGTTGCCGTGCCATCGCGACGTGAAGGCTTGGGGCTTGTAGCCCTTGAGGCAATGGCTTGCGGCGCAGCCGTGCTGGCTGCCAATACGGCGGCGTTGCCGGAGGCGTGCGGCGGAGCAGCGTGGCTGATCGACCCCGATGATGTCGCGGAATGGTCGCGCGCGTTAACGACCGTTGCGCTCGATGAAGATCAGCGAATGATCTACCAGCAGCGCTCCGTCGAGCGCGCAATAACTATCGACCGGCATGCCCCGGCCCGCGTCATGGCCGGGCTGCTGCTCGCACTTCGCTAACGATCTCATGCAGCCGCGCGATAAACCGCTCGGGGGCAAAACGCTCGGCGTGCGCGCGCAGCGACGCGGGATCGTACCGATTCGCATCAAACGTTTTTAGGACGGCGGCTAGGCTCGCTGCCGACGGTTCATCAAAAAACTCTCCGGTCACGCCTGCAACCACGGTTTCGCACGCTCCGCCTGAGCGGTATGCTATGGCCGGACGTCCACTTGCCGCTGCCTCGATGGGAACGAGCCCAAAGTCTTCGCT
>JALYIF010000359.1 GCA_030775925.1 Vulcanimicrobiota bacterium
ACTCCAACACCGACGCCAACGCCAACGCCAACGCCGGTACCGATACCGCCGCTGGCCGCGTGCAACCAAGGTCCGGGAGCCGTGGCCTTAAATGCGGCCGCGCCATTCGCGGTACTGGCTGGAACAACGATTACAAACAGCGGCGCGACGCTCGTGACCTTTGGCCCCGGCGCAGTCACGGGTGGGGTTAACGACGACTTGGTCGGCGTTTCGCCAGGAACGGCGGTTACCGGCTTTTACGAACCCGGTGGCATTGCGACCGGAACCGATGCCGATGGGCCAATGGCGATTTACGCCGCGACGCCGCCTGGCGCGCCACCGTTTAATCCCAACCCAGGCCCGCCGGCAGCTGCGCAGTTAGCGTTCACGAATGCTCTGGTACCGCTTAATGCGGGCGGAGCGACAACAATCGGCACCGATCTCGCGCAAGACGGTGCGACGCCCGGAACGCTTACGCCGGGCACGTACACCTCAGCAAGCGGCACGTTTGCGATCGCAACCGGGAACCTGACGCTTGACGGCCAGGGTAACCCGCAAAGCGTATTCATATTTAGAGCGGCAACCACGTTAACGACGGCGGCCTCGGGCGTTCCCACGACCCTCGGCAACGTGATTCTTACCAACGGTGCAAACGCGTGCAATATTTATTTCGTCGTCGGCACGAGTGCAACGCTGCTAGGTGCGCAATTCTCCGGTAACGTTTTGGCCGGTGCAGCAATTACGTTTGGAGCGGGCACAACGGTCTTTACTGGACGGGCTCTCGCCAAAACAGCGGTAACGATTCCTGGCCATGCGGTTCCCCTAACGATCACGAATCCCGGCGGCAGTTAATCGCCGCGCCGCCCGAACACAAAGAAGGAATGCCGCGACGTATGTCGCGGCATTCTTGTTTTCGCGCGGGTTGACTCTAGCCCAGCGTTTTTAAGAACGCGGCAACCGCGTCGTAAAATGCTTGCGACTGATCGAGCATAATAAAATGTCTTGAATCGTCGATCAACTGGACTTTCGCATTTTTGTCGGTACTGAACAGGCTGGTGTACAGCGCAACTTTCTCGCCCGATGTTTTGATGGGGCCTTGTGGATTGTAGGGGTCCAAAGTTGCATCGAACGGTGCGAGCTCCAACAGCGGGACGGTGTCTTTGCTTAGCTCCGGCCGCACATCAGCACTCAAGAGTTCTTTCATATATTCGGCCGTTGCGGTGGGATCGGCACCCTTGCCGGCGGCAAGCGCAACATCGACATTTTTTGGTTTTGTCATGTACGGCAGGAATTGGGTTTTCTCATATTGCTGCATCTCATCGGCGCTCTGTTTGCCCATTGGCGCGGTGATCTGTTGCGCGGTAGCAGCTCGTTGATCGGCGGTCATCTTGTCGAATCCGGGAAAGACTGGGAGACCGTCGACGGCGATGGCGCCACGAATCAGAGCGCTGTGTTCTGCAGCTACCCGAATCACGATATGGCCGCCGAGACTGTGTCCAATTACGACCGGTTTGTTCAGGTGTTGCTCGGTTATGAGGGATGCGATATTCGCAACGGCTGTATCGATGAGCGCGGATGCACCGGCCTTACTTCCGCCAAATCCGGCGAGGGTGAGCGCATAGATTTTATGTGTCGGTGCAAACTGCGCGATCGTTCCGCTCCAGATTGCAGCGCTGTCGGTCAGGCCTGGTACGAGAATCAGGGCGGGTTCGCCGGATCCATACACGTCGACATGGGTGGTGCCGACATCAATGCTAGATGTAGGTTGCATGGGGCTTGCGCCCGCAGATTGCGTGCCGGTTGCAAGCAGGGTAAGCACGAGGGCAAAAACGAGACTAAACGGTTTCATGGTCCTCCGGATTGGGATCGAAGATGGCTTCGACCGGTTGTTTGAATAATTTTGAGATCTTAAATGCGAGGGGGAGACTGGGTGCGTACTTTCCGCCTTCGAGCGCATTGACGGTTTGACGAGCTATACCAAGTTTGTCGGCTAAATCCGCTTGCGAAAGTTCGTGTTCCGCTCGCAAGACGCGCAAACGGTTTTTCATTTATACTTCCGCGCAACGAACGGGGTTGCAATGGCCCACGAGATCATGACGGTGAGGTACGTGAACCACGCGCTCAGCGGCGGAAAGCCAGCGAGTTCAAGAAAGCCGTATGTTACCGAGGCCAGAGCGGTTATACCGGCCGCCAGAGCAAGCGACTCAAATTTTATTTGGCGTTCGAGTTCGTCGGTGGCAGCCATGTAATGAACCATTGCTACGAATACGAATACAATTGGAATCGCCGGGAGCAGCGCGATGATGGTGTGCCACGGATTCTCAGGCACTCGTTTGACTAGCCAGACGCTGACAAACAGCACGACGACGTAGGCGGTCATGGCCGTCCAGAATTCGATCTTGTAACGGCGATCGGCAGCGGTGGCGGGGTTGGGGCGGTTGGCGACGGTTACTTCATCCATGCCTCGATAGTACGTTATACCGTACATTTTGTCAAGTATATAGGACATTATATACTTGACTAATGTACGGTATAAGCGACATAATAGGTCTGCCGTGACAGGGTGGACCGTGATATGCTAGGGGCTAATGAAGAACGATCTGAAGCCGTTGATTCCCTTGGAGAACCTCAAGAAGGTGGTCGCCGATCTGGCGTCTGTTCCGAAATCCGAGGTGGACCAAATGGAGAGCGAACGGCCCAAGAGGACCAAGAGACTCAAGACCAAGCGGTAAGCATAATCGCTGAAGCTCTTACATACTATTTTCGC
>JALYIF010000360.1 GCA_030775925.1 Vulcanimicrobiota bacterium
ATTCTGGGTGGAATGCAGCGCTTAATGGATGTCACCTCGCTGTTGCAGCGCTCAGCTTCAGAGAACTCGGGCACCTATAAGCGTCGCGGATCGATGGCCGCCCCCAATGCCAGCGTGCTGGTCAGCAGCAAATGTTAACAAAGGCTCGAGGAAGCGGGCCAGGCGGCACTCTAAACCGCCCGGCCTCGCGGACCGATACTGTTAAAAGGGGACCTACCCCGCAACTAAAGAGTAGCTGGACTCTCCCTCGTCAAGGGCGGGAAGCTACACAGGAGCCGGATCGATTGATGGCTCCGAAGCCCCGGTATACCTGCGACACTAGGTCGATGGAGTCACTCTCGTGAGCAATGTAGGCAGCTACTTCGGATTAGCCCTCGTGGGCAAATCGTTACAGGCGTTTCAGGATGCGGCGAATATTACGTCCGACAACATCTCGAACGTCAACACGCCCGGAGCATCGCGGCAAATCGTTGATTTGACCGAGGCCCCGGCCATCGTCGGGTCGCCTTTCCTTTCAGCGAATCCGGCTAGCGGAAACGGCACGCGCGGCGACGGCGTCCTTGTGTCGGGTGTATTGCGCATCCATCAGGACTCTTACGATTCGCTCTTCCGAGGCGCCTCATCGTCACAAAATTATTATGACGTGCAGCAACAGCAGCTCAATGCGCTGCAAGCTTCTCTCGGCGACCCCAGAAGCGGAATCAACACCCAATACACACTTTTTCAAACGTCGATCTCGCAACTAGCGGCACGTCCGTCGGACATCCCGACGCGTGCAAACGTGATTGCGCAAGCACAAGCACTTTCTAGCTCGCTCAATAATGCGGCTTCAACCATTACGCTGCAGAAAGCGCAGTTGATTCAACAGGGCCAAGCGCTGGTCACCAAAGTGAACGGCCTGCTCGACCAAGTTGCTGCACTAAACAGTCAGATTCGCGCTTCGACTGCGGTCGGCGACAGTCCCAACACCTTTAAGGATCAGCGCGACCACTTAATCGATCAACTTTCGCAATACATCTCCACGCAGACCTCGGTTCAGGCGACGGGCTCAACGCTGGTTACCGTCAATGGGCAAGCGATGGTCAATGACGCCGTAGCCTACCATTTGGCTCCGCCGATCATTGGTGCCGATCCGAGTGGCAATCCGATTATGAAGATCGGTTTTATTGGTGATCCCAATATCGCGACGGCTGCAGATCAGGGCGTTCCGCTGGGCAGCGGCCAGCTGGCCGGCATCGCCGATCTGTACAATAACAAACTTACCGTCTATGGTACTCAGCTTGACGGGTTTGCCGCTTCGCTTGCCAACGAAGTGAACCGCGTTACGCAGGCGGGCTACGATCAAAATGGTGTTGCGGGTGCGGCGCTGTTCCAGCCGATCGTAGGCGGCCTTGCAATTTCGGCCGGGAATATCAAGGCGGGCATTACCGATCCTGCGCAAGTTCCGGCAGCGCTCACCTCAACGGCTGCCGGCACTTTGGTAGTCCCGCTCAACTCCACGAACAACTCCGTAGATTCCTCAGCAGCGATCGGGGGCACAACCTACGCTACCCCGTTAGCGGCCCCGATCAGCGGCACGATCCAGGTTACGACCGATGGCGTCAACACGCAGACATTTGCTTATAATACCGCCACGACCGATGTAACGCTCGATCAGTTTGTCAACCATTTTAATAGCCAAAAATTTGGTGTGACTGCTTCGTTTGATCCGACGGCACAAAAGGTCGTCTTCGTTCGCGATCCGATCAACACCGATCTGTTGCATCGCGCCAAACAAAATGCTGTGCCCGCGCCGCCGGATCCGACGTTCGCCATTCAGGATACGCCCGCCGGTGCCGGCCCGGCGTTACTTACCGTGCTGGGCGCCGGAGCGATTAATTCGCCGCCGGGACCGCCAGGCGGCGTAGTACAGAACAACACCAACGCACTCGGCAACAATGATAACGGCGCAATGAATGCGTTGTTGAAACTGTTCAGTCAGAACGTCGGCGTCCCGGCCATTCAAACCACCGGAGGATCCGCCGTTGCGGGTCCGGGTTCCGTCACGATCTTGCCTCCCATCGGTAATCCGACCGCATATGCGGCGATTGGTGTTGGACAAGTGCTGACCGTCGATGCGGGAACGCCAAATCAAGAGAACGTGGTCGTCTCGGCGGTGAACCGCTTGACTGGTACCTTCACGGCGACATTTGCCAATGCCCATGTGCTTGGCTTCTCGATCTCGTCGGCTCAACTACAAACCTTGAGCCAGGCGTACGGAAAGACGATCACCCAGGTCGGGCTGGATTCGCAGGCGGCAAATAGCGGTGTCACAACGCAGACGACTTTGACCAAACACATCGATGCCGTGCGGCAGAGCATCGGCGGAATTAATCTCGATGAAGAGACCCAGAACCTCGTTAAATATCAACAGGCTTATCAAGCAGCGGCGCGGACGATCAACGTGCTGGATCAGATGCTCAGCTTGGTCGTCACTTCCCTCGGCGCCCGTTAACATAGCACGGAGGCTATTATCATGCGTATCGCAACATCGACTATCTACGACCAGCAGACAACGGCAATCGACAATCAAGTTGCCAACCAGGCAAACCTCGGCAATCAATTGTCGACCGGTAAGGCTCTCAATACTCCCTCGGATGATCCAACGCACATCGCGCAAGATCTTACCTTGCACACAGCGATTGCGCAGGGCAATACAACGGTATCGAATACGAGCGATTCTACCGCTGAACTCAACACGGTCGATCAAGCCTTGAGTTCGCTTACAAACATCATTCAGCAGACGCGATCGATCGCCGTGCAGGGTGCGAGCGATGTGCTCTCTCCCGACCAACGCAAGTCTCTGGCCAAACAAGTCGACGGCCTGCTCACCGAAGCGGTCGGTCTGGCCAATACCAATTATGCTGGAAAATACGTGTTTGCGGGTACGGTTGCTCCGACCAGCCCACCGGTAACCTCGACGGGGTCACCGACGAGTGGCATTCTGTTTAATGGCAACTTCCAAGTTGAATCTCAGTTGTATGCCAACGGCCAGAGTCTGCCGTTGTCCACGAGTATTCAAGCGGCTTTTAATTTCCAGTCTGCCGACAACTCCCCCGATGTCTTCCAAGTCTTGATGAATCTGCGCAACAGCTTACAGAACGGGACAGTTGATGACGTTAGCAACTCTGCAGTCAATCAAGCTGGTGTCGTAGTAAATAACGCAACCCCGCTCAATTCACCGAATTTTAAAACTCCCTTAGTGCCGGATTCGACCGCAAACGTTTCGTTCAACATTTCCGGTGCGGCGGGCAACGTCACCTTCGGCCCGCCCGCAATTCTGCCGGGCTCGACTGTCGGCGCGGTTGTCGCTGCCATTAACGCGCAGACACCGGCGACCGGCGTAACGGCGGCCTTCAACCCGCAGACCGAGAAAATAACCCTCCAGAGTCTTACCGGCAAGCCCTTTCGCATTGACGACGTCGCGAGTGCCGGCGCTACCAACACCGCAAATTTCACGAAAATCTTCGATCTGAACAACCAGGCGGACGCGGTCGGAAATATTTCGCGACAATTGGGCGAAATCGACCACGTCCTCTCCAAGGTGCTCAGCACTCGCGCCACAATCGGCAGCAACATTCAGGTGCTGAGTGCAATTAAGGATCAAACCAGTTCGCTGGTACTTAACAATACCAAGGTTCAGTCCGGGATAGAGGACGCCGATATAGCTAAGGTGGTTGGCGAGTTTTCACAGGCCCAGACGGTGTTGCAGGCAGCCTATCAAACGACCACCCGTCTCGAGAGCAAAAACCTGTTCGACTACATCCAATAAGAAGGTTGGTTAGGGAGGCAATGAACTCTACGATCATGTCTGAGTCAACGACGACGCTCGATCTTCCCCGGTTTGGCGAATTCACGTACGCGGATTCGGAAGTGATCGAGTTCCCTTGGGGTATTCCGGGCTTTTCAAAACTCCATCACTTTGTGGCGCTGTCCTTAGACGAACAGCCCAATTTTATTTGGTTGCAAAGCCTGGATGACCTCAACGTGGCTCTACCCACCGCTGACCCTTGGTCCGTTTTTCCCGACTATGATCCTAAGGTGCCACCTTACGCGACGGCGGCTTTAGAACTTAACTCGCCCGAGGACTTCTCCATCCTCTGCGTCGTGGTCGTGACCAAGGACGCCGAAGATATGTACATGAATTTGCTCGCGCCGTTGATCGTCAATCTAAAAAGCCGCCGCGGACGGCAGATTACCCTCGAAGGGTCGGAATATTCGATCCGTACGCTCATACCCCGTAAATCGCCCGTTGCTACCGGCGCGGAAGCCGCCGAGGAAGCCCCCACTCCGTAGCTTCTCCGGCCCACAGGTCGTTTTGACCCCCCGAAGAAGTCGAATTCCAGCGCACGCCAAGGAGGGCAAACATGCTGGTTCTGAGCCGCAAAATCAATCAATCGATTATGGTCGGCGATAACGTCCGGATCGTGATCGTGGGCGTGGATCGGGACCAGGTTAAGCTGGGCATCGAGGCCCCCCGCGATATTGCCGTGCACCGTTCGGAGGTTTACGAGGAAATCCAGCGCGCCAATCAGTCGGCGGCGGCCGGGGGCCCCCGTGTCGGGGAGACCACGGTTACGGCAGCCCGTGCACAACTCAAACCCCGACAAAATTCACACAAAAAACCCTAAACTTGGCCGCTCCGTGGCCGATATTCTCTATGTTAGGGGAACAGGACGTTCCCCGGCTAGTCTTCACACGTATGTGTGATTCATGGAGGATACAATGCCAGGTCTCTCAATTGCTAACAATCTGTTAGCAGCTAACGCATCCCTTAATCTTAACAAAAATCAAGACGCACTTGGAAGCATCGTTACGAAGCTTTCGAGCGGCTTACGCATTAACACCGCGGCGGATGATCCGTCCGGTCTTGCGATCGCTGAATCGCTCCAGTCACAGGTCAATGGCTTCCAAGAAGCCGTTCGGAACGTCCAGGATGCCAACAACGCAGCCACGGTTGCTGAAGGCGCCCTTCAAACCACGACGGACATTCTGCAACGTATTCGCAGCCTTTCGATTCAGGCTTCAAGCG
>JALYIF010000361.1 GCA_030775925.1 Vulcanimicrobiota bacterium
CCTCGAGGCCCACGCCAAACTCGGGACAAAACCTATCGAGACCCTTTCGGTGGAGGAAGCGCGACGCCAGCCAACGATCGCGGACGCGGTGGCGGAGGTGCTGAAGCAGCAAGGCCACGACCCATCGCCTCAAGCATGGGTGTCTGGAATCAAGAGTTCAGATCGGACGATTCCGGGGGTCGTAGGCGAATTGCCTGTGCGGTTCTACACTCCCAACGGAAAGGGGCCGTTTCCGGTCGTTGTATATTTCCACGGCGGGGGATGGGTTCTTGCAGACAAGCAAATTTACGATAATGGTGCACGAGGATTGGCCAAAGCCGCGCACGCGATTGTCGTTTCGGTAGATTATCGACTCGCCCCGGAAGCGAAATTTCCGGCGGCGTGGGATGACGCCTTGGCAGCGTACCAATGGGTCGCGATCAATGCAGCGAGCTTTCACGGTATGCCAAAGAAGCTCGCCTTAGCCGGAGAGAGCGCGGGAGGTAACCTTGCGCTTGCCACGGCTGTGGCGGTCGTGGCCAACGGCGGGACGGTACCTCGAGCCGTCCTCGCGGTTTATCCCGTTGCACAAACCAGTAGTGTAGCGACCGAGTCCTATACCGATTGTGCGACTGCGAAACCATTAAACCGGGCCATGATTGGTTGGTTTCTTGACAAGTTATTAGCCAACCCGGCTGACAAGGTCGATACACGTTTGGATATCGTGCACGCAAGGTTAAACGGGCTTCCGCCCGTAACCATCATTGATGCACAGATCGATCCGCTGCGCACGGATGGGGTCTTGCTCGAACTTGCGCTCAAGACAGCGGGCGTTACCGTCAACCGTAAGGAATATACGGGTGTTACGCACGAATTCTTTGGTACCGCGGCGGTCGTGGCCAAGGCCAAAGATGCACAAATATTTGCGGGCGAGGAGCTCAAACGCCTGCTGTGGGATTAATTCTTTCCACCTTCATTCGGCACAGACAAGCACGGCAGGCTCGATCGATCTCTCTTCGCAATTGTCCCCCGGCCCACCGCGATCGACGACCAGAAACGTCGATACGTGGGCGATTGCGATCAACGGGTGATGCCACGTGTTGCGGCGGTAGTTCACGCCTTGCGTGCCCGAACTCAAGAAGGCCCGGATGCCGTTTGCCTTGGGCCGCCGGCCGTCCACGGCGACAACCACCAAGAACGGCCGGCCTTGTAACGGATAAAAGGCCTGGCTGGACAGCGGATGGCGCTCCAAGCTGCCAATCCGCAGCGGCAAGGTACGGGGAGTTGCTTCAAAGATGCTGAGCAGAGGCCGGCCGGCGGCCTCGCCGACGTCGATGAGCGCGAGATCGTCGAATCGGCGGCAGGTGTTTTCATTGATCCAACGCGAGTCTCGCCCTTGGATCTCGATCACGTCGCCGAAGGGGGCAAAGGCCTCGCGGGTCAGGGCCGCCGCCCGCAAGATGAGTTCGCTCATGATCCTAAGGCACTAGGCGCGGTACAGCCGGCCGAAAAGCCTGACCCGGCTCAGACCGCCGTCCGGATGAATGTTGACTCGTACGTGGGAAGCGGGACCGCGATCGGGCAGTTGCGTGGGAAACTGAACGACCTGGTCCGGTTGCAGAGGCTGGGGCTCCAACAGCGACGGCCAATAGAGGCACTGGCTGGTCAGATCTTCCTCCCGCGCATCGGGCAGCCACGCGGCATTCATGGAGATCCGATGCGGATAGTTGCCCTTGAAGTGAGCCGTATCGATCTCGGCCTGCTCGACGTAGCCTGGATGCCCCAGACGCAGAATCACCCAGTCAAACCCCGGTTCACGCCGCCGGCGCGTCTCCCAGCCGTCCGCCATGCTCGCACCGCGGCCGGGCAACAACAGATTGCCCATGGATCCGTAATGTTCATCGCTGCATGCCAGTGCGCGGCCGCCGTTCAACCCCGCCGCGAGATCAACGCTCTCGCGGCCGTCCGTGAGCGTCCAGTCTCTCGAGACTTCTCCGTACGCACGGAATCGCGCCACGCCGCCGTCCGGATGGATATTGAGCTTCAAGTGCGTCCATGAAGCGGAGCGTTCCAGTTCAAAATAATTGTGCTGGTTGCCTTGGAGTGACGCGTACGCGAGCAATTGCGTCCACTGCGTCGACTCACTTGGTGCCCCGGCCGAGCGGCAGGCGTACACCGAAGCGAAAGGCGGATAGTTACCGGTAAAGTGCCGCGTATCGATGTCCAGCAGGTTCAGGCAACCGGGTGCGGCCAGTTGCAGCACGCAATGGTCGTGACCCTGATCGCGGCGGCGACGGGTCTCCCAGCCGTCCATCCATTTGCCGTTCGTATCGTAGACCCCGGCGCGCCATTCCGGCTCGCCGGACGCCAACAGACGCTCCTTGGCGCCGAAAAATTCGTCGGTCGCAAACAACACGCGGGCCCCGAGCCGCGCGTCTGCCAAGTTGGTGCCGTGCTGTATCAGAGCCGCGAATTTATTGTCGTAATCCATGAAAATATGTTCACCCGCGGGTTTCGGTCGGTTCGAAAGGATGGCTGGCTATCCAATGGCGGGCAATATCGATTCTCCGGCAGATCCAGACCTTGTCGTGTTCGAGCACATA
>JALYIF010000362.1 GCA_030775925.1 Vulcanimicrobiota bacterium
CCAATACCACCCGGCACGACTGCGTCGAGGGCTGGAGCGCGATTGGCAAATGGAGCGGCGTGCGGCTTGCCGATGTGCTCGACGCCGTCGGCCCGCGCCCGGACGCAAAGTATGTGGTTTTCCATTGTATGGACGTTTCGTCGGACGACACGCCCTACTACGAAAGCCTCGACGTGCATGAAGCACGCCACCCGCAGACCCTCTTGGCGCTCGAGTTGAACGGCCGCGTGCTCGATCCGGCTCACGGCGCGCCGGTTCGCCTGCGGGTGCCGACGCAACTGGGATACAAGAGTGCTAAATGGGTCAATCGCATTGAACTCGTCGGCTCATTTGCTACCATTTACGCCGGCAACGGCGGCTACTGGGAAGATCAAGGCTATGAGTGGTATGCGGGAATCTAAGGAGTAACGTGATGATTCGGGTGGCGGCATTTCTTTTGTTCAGTGTTTTCTCGGGCGTGATTGCGGTGACCGCGCAGACCGCGCCGCTTCACCCAACTTCGCCGCCCGGAACGATTGCGCAGGACGTAACCGCCTACTTGGGTGCGAGCGCCCAACACGATCTCTACCGGGTGATTACCAGCCACCGCCCGCTTGGGGAAGAACAGCAGTGGTTTCTTTCTGTTTATGTGCAAGACGCTCAAGGCGACTATGGATTAGCGTATCAATCCCCTTCAGACTCAGACCATTTCCACGTCGTACCAAAACTCGAAAAGGGTAACGGCACGCCGCGCTATTTCCCGCACGAGATTGTAAGCATTGCGGGCAAGGGACAACTGATGGGCGAGCCACGCGACCAAGTACTGGTGCTCGTTCATGAATCCGCCGCTGACTGTGGTATGGAGACGCTGTCCGTTCTGGATGCGCACCCCGCGCCGGCTCCGGTAAGCATTCCCGTGCAGGTGAGCAATCTTTGCGGCTTGACCGCATCGGTTGAGCACCATACGATTCGACTGCGCGGCCCCTACTATGACGCGCATGCTCCGGCGTATAAACCGACCATTAACAATGCTTCTGCAACGCTCCGCTTTGTCGATGGGCATTGGGTCGAACACCCGCACTACTTCAAACTCACCGAGCCAACGCAAGTGCAGCCCACCGTGACCCCGCTCACGCACGCATCGCCACTTTTCACGCCGATCTTCAAAGCGATCATCGGAACGCCCGTGCCGAGCGGCGCACCTCAACCGCCGGGGAGTCTTGGCTGATCATCGGATTCAACGGTCCCGAAAATGTGCGGTTCGCGCGGTCTTGCCAATGCGATCCGGAGTGCAGCGACCACGAATGCCAAGCGGAACTCGACGACACCGACTTCGACTAACCGAAAACCCGCCCTTCGACCCCTGAGTGTCATGCTGAGCTTAGCCTGCCCTGAGCCTGTCGAAGGGTCGAAGCATGGTGTACCACCCTTCGACAAGCTCAGGGTGACACTAGTGTTGCGCAGGGTGACACTGGCGTTGCGCAGGGTGACAATCGCTTCATGCGGAGCTAACCCCGTGTCATGCTGAGCCTGTCGAAGCATGGCGTTTGCACACCACCCTTCGACAAGCTCAGGGTGACACTAGTGTAGTTCAGGGTGACACTGCTGTTGCTCAGGGTGACAGTGGCGTTAGCCTTCGATTGGGCAGATTGGTGCTGTGTGGCGAGGGCGAGTGAGTGCAAAGCCGACGCCAACAACAACGAGCGCAGCACCCAGAAGATCGCGGATACCAAAGGCTTCGCCGCCGAAGAGAATTCCGACGAAGACCGCGATCACCGGAATGATCAACGCGGATAAGCCGACGATGCCGGCATCGATACGCTGCAGCAACCACAGATTGAGAAAGAACGCGATCCCGCTTCCGAAGATTGCGAGGTACAGGATCGCCAAGAGCGACGATGTGCCGAACGCATCGCCGTGTGGGTGCTCGAACGCAAATCCCACGATCGCTAGCACGATGCCGGCAATAAGCATCGACGGCGGCAATACGATCAATGGATCCACATCAGAGTGGCGTTTAGCGTACACATTCGCAAACGCGGAAATAACAGCCGCGGCCACCGCCGCGACAATGTACCACACCGAACCCTGAGCGGACCCGCCAATAGAAATCACGGCGACACCCGCAAAAGCGAGCGCCGCGCCCACCCAGGTCATCACGGTGGTGCGCTCGGCCAGCATAAAGTGTCCGAAAGCAAACATGAAAAACGGCAATGTGCCGAACAGCACTGCGACGAGTCCTGATGAGAGGCCGGTCTCAGCGGTATACGTGAGCACGTAGTTTAGCCCAAACAAGGTTGCGGAAAGTATCAAGATCAGCTTCCATGGCAACTTGCTAATATGCGGTGGGCGCTGCCAGATTGCCGCGAGTGCGTACAGAAACAGTCCGCCAATAACAAAGCGAATGCCGACGCCGGTAACGGGCGGCATCGTGCGCAAGCCGATTTTGATTCCCAGCCAGGTCGTGCCCCAGATGCTGCACATCAGGGCGTATGCTGCAACGATTTGGATGCGTGGGTTCACCGGTGTACCATCACATACGGAAAACGCCAAAACGTGTCTCGGGTTGCGGTGCATGCGCTGCAGCTTGCAAACCCAGCGCTACGACCATGCGCGTGTCTAGTGGATCGATGATGCCGTCGTCCCACATCCGCGCCGTGGAGTAGTAGGGGCTGCCTTCGGATTCGTATTTATCGAGAATCGGCTTTTCAAAAGCGACCTTTTCTTCGGGGGTCATGTTTCCTTTGACCGTCGAAAGGACGCTCGCCGCTTGCGGACCGCCCATCACCGAGATTCGCGCGTTTGGCCACATCCAGAGCTGTCGCGGCGAGTATGCGCGCCCGCACATGCCGTAGTTCCCCGCGCCGAAGCTGCCGCCGATGACGACCGTAAACTTGGGCACCTCGGCACACGCCACCGCCATAACGAGCTTGGCGCCGTCCTTGGCGATGCCGCCGTTTTCGTATTGTTTGCCGACCATGAAGCCGGTAATATTTTGCAAGAAGAGCAGCGGCGTGCCGCGCTGCGTGCACAGTTCGATGAAGTGCGCGCCTTTGAGCGCGCTTTCGCTAAACAAAATGCCGTTGTTGGCAATGATGCCGACCGGATGGCCTTCGATGCGTGCAAAACCGCAGACCAGTGTCGTACCGTAGCGGGCTTTGAACTCGTGAAACTCCGAGCCATCGACCGTGCGCGCGATAATCTCACGCACGTCGTACCCGATGCGCGAATCGGCGGGAATGATGCCGTAAATTTCCGCCGGGTCGTACGCCGGCTCTTCGGGACCGCACGTATCCCACTGCGTAGGCAATTCCAGATGCAGGTTTGCAACGACCGATCGAACGATCGCAAGCGCGTGCAAGTCATCGTTAGCAAAATGATCGGCCACGCCGGAAATACGCGTGTGCACATCGGCGCCGCCGAGTTCTTCGGCCGTAACAATCTCGCCGGTTGCCGCCTGCACCAGGGGCGGACCGCCCAAGAAGATCGTGCCGTTGCCTTTTACGATAATGCTTTCATCCGACATCGCGGGCACATAGGCGCCGCCCGCGGTGCATGATCCCATCACCGCGGCGATCTGCGGAATTTTCTTTCCCGACATGCGGGCTTGGTTATAAAAGATGCGCCCGAAGTGCTCGCGGTCGGGAAACACTTCAGCCTGCAGCGGTAAGAACGCGCCACCCGAGTCAACCAGGTAGATGCACGGAAGATGATTTTGCTCGGCGATCTCTTGTGCGCGCAAATGCTTCTTAACGGTCATTGGGTAGTAGGTGCCGCCTTTGACCGTGGCGTCGTTTGCAATGATCACGCAATCCTGGCCTTCGACGACGCCGATTCCGCTGATCATGCCGGCTGCCGGACAATCTCCGTTATACATTCCATTCGCGGCGAGTGCACTGAATTCAAGAAAGGGAGCGCCTGGATCGATGAGGCGATCGATGCGCTCGCGGGCGGTAAGTTTGCCACGCTTGCGATGCTTGGCAGTTGCTTCGGGGCCGCCGCCGGCGCGAACGGCGGTGAGGTTGTCGCGCAGTTCCTCCACCAGACCAGACATCCGTTCGAAGTTCTGACGATAGGCATCGCTGCTGCGGTCGAGGCGTGACTCTAAAACTCCCATGCCCGGCATGCGATTCCTAGCAGCTTGGCAGCCGTCCTTTAACCAGCGTCTAATACCGGTGCCGCTCTGCGTGAGGTGGTGGTTAAATCTCCCCGGCACTTGGTACAAAAATGTGAAAGCTTCGTTACACTACCATCATGGCTACGACGAACCGCCCAGCTGGGCAACTCGACCCCATAACTGCCCTGGCTCCCTATCGGGGACCATGGAACGCACGGTTGGCAGCGCATCTGATGCGCCGCGCTGGATTCGGCGGCTCGCCCGATGAGGTGAAGGCGCTTGCGGCGATGCCCGTACACGCGGCCGTTGAATCGTTCATCCATTTCCCGTCAACGAGCAATCTGCCCGCGCCCGAGAATGTCTTCGACCCGTTTTCCGGGGCCGGACTCGGCGGCTATGCGCGCTTGGACGATATGGGAAAGCGGGCGCGCAACCAAGAGTTGCGCAAGCAGTCCCGGCAGTCGGTTATCTCGATGCAGCATTGGTGGCTGGAGCGCATGCTCACCACGCCGGCGCCGCTGCAAGAAAAGATGACACTCTTCTTTCACGGCCACTTCACGACGGCCGCCGTTCAAAAGGGCAATTGGCCCATTCACATTTACAATCAAAATCAAGTCTTTCGCGGCAATGCGCTGGGTAATTTGCGTGACCTCACCATGCGCGTCTCCCAAGACCCCGCAATGCTCATCTACCTCGATAACGCTCGCAGTGAGAAGTCGCACCCCAACGAAAATTATGCGCGCGAACTAATGGAACTCTTCACGCTGGGGCACGGCAATTACTCGGAGGCCGACATTCGCGAATCCGCACGGGCGTTCACCGGCTGGAGCGTCGATCGTCGCTCGGGACAGTTTGTGCAAAATTCGCGCCAACATGATGACGGCTCAAAGCATTTCCTCGGCCAGACCGGCAATTTCAACGGCAACGACATCGTAAACATCATTTTCAAACAGCCCGCGTGCGCAAAGTTCTTTGCAACCGAGTTGCTGAGCTTCTTTGTCTATGACGATCCCGAACCGCAACTCGTAGCACAAGTGGCTTCTTTGCTCACCAAGCACGACTTCAATCTCGCGCCGGTCATGTCGGCAATGCTTTCCAGCAACGTGTTCTTCTCGGATCGCGCCTATCGGGCGCTGGTAAAGAGTCCGGTGGAGTTTGTGGTCGGTTCCTACAAGGTTTTCGGCCTGAAGGAGATGGACCAAACCGCGCAGCGTGCGCTCATGCAGATGGGACAGATCCTGTTCTATCCGCCCAACGTCGCCGGCTGGCCCGGCGGCACGAACTGGCTAACCAGCCAAATGATGATCGCGCGCGAGAATTTCGCAACGGCGCTGGTCAACACCCAAATGATGAGCCAATCATCTTGGCTTACCAGCGTTCCGATGAACGCGCAGCAGGCCACGCGCGAACTCATCTCATCGATTTTACTCGATGATGCATCCGCCGCGGCGGCCCTGCGCGTTCAGCAATATCTCAACGGCACCGACACCTCGGCGCTCGGACTCTTCTCAGGTGAAAATTACGAAGAGCGCGTGCGCGGTGCCGCCTATCTTACCATGGCGATGCCCGCCTACCAGTTGAACTAAGGAGTACATGACACAATGAAACGCGGACAGTTCTTACTCGGTGCGGTAAGCGGGCTCAGCGTCGTAGGAAGCTGCGACAATCTCTTTGCGCGAGCGCTCGCACAATCGCCACTTCCGGGGTTGCCCGGCGGTGACGACCGCGTGCTGGTGCTGGTCAATTTACAAGGCGGCAACGACGGGCTCAACTGCGTGGTGCCGCACGGCGATGATCTCTACTATCGCATGCGCCCGAGCCTTGGCATCGCCAAAGGCGACGCGCTCCACCTCAACGATCATCTTGGCTTTAATCCACAGATGAAATCGTTGAAAGCGATGTACGATCGCGGCATGGTAGCTGTCGTGCAAGGCGTGGGATATCCCGATCCGGATCATTCGCATTTTCGCTCGACGGAGATTTGGCAAACCGCGGCACCGGATCGTTACGAGCACACGGGCTGGCTCGGACGCTACCTCGATGCCGCCGGCTTGCCTAAAAATAATCTCTTCAACGGCATCGCAATTTCACAAGTGCTTCCAGAAGCACTTATAGCACGATCAACGGATGTGCCGGCAATTCCGCAGATTAATGGCTATGGTTTGCTGAGCGACCGCAACAAGGCTTCACGCTCGGCCTACAGCTCGATCGTTGCCGAAAAACGTCTTCCATTCAGCTCGCCGTATCTTTCACACGTCCTCGAAATTGAAGATCATGCGCAGAAAGGGTCGGAAGAGTTACCCGCGCTGATTAGCGGCTACAAAACCGATGCGGCATATCCCGCGACCCCGATTGGCCGTAGTCTGGCGCTAGCCGCTCAAATCGTCGGCAGCAAAACGGGAACCAAAGTGCTGTACGTGCAGCATGGATCGTTCGATACGCACATCAATCAAAAGGCTACACAGGATCGTTTGCTGGGCGAGCTTTCCGATGCGTTGTCCGCGTTTTACACCGATCTCGCAGGGCATGGAAACGATAAGCGCGTTTTAACGCTTACGTTCTCGGAGTTTGGTCGCCGCGCAGAAGAAAATGCCAGCCGCGGTACCGATCACGGCGAAGCGTCGCCGCTGTTCTTAATCGGCGGAAACGTCAAGGGCGGAATTTACGGTGCCAATCCGGATCTGGGCCGGTTGAGTATGGGTAACCTTGCCTTTAGCACCGACTTCCGCAGCGTCTACGCAACGGTTTTAGAAAAATGGCTAGGCCGCGCGTCGTCGCCCATTCTTTCCGGCACATTTCCGGTACTTTCCGCGCTGGCGTAGTGTGTCGCGGTTACCGCTTGGTTCCTTATGTTCCAATTTGTGCGCGCAACGCCACCGTTAGCCCGCTGGTTAATGGGTACGGTGTACTCATTCAAACAACGAGAAAGCGAGCAATTGAAAAGATGGCGACCGATACGAAGGTAGAAACCAAGACATTCCAAGTCGATTCTTCTCACTCACGTGTAGGATTTGCGGTGCGTCATATGATGCTCGCAAAAGTGCGCGGCCATTTCGGAAAGATCAGCGGGTCGCTGGTCCTCGAAGGTGGTCAAACCGTCCCGACTTCCATTCAGGCTGAGATTGACGTGACGTCCATCGATACGCGCGAGCCGCAACGCGACACGCATCTGCGCTCGCCGGACTTTTTCGATACGGAGAAGTTTCCGACGATTACATTTAAGAGCACAGAGATCAAGCCGGGTTCGGGAAATGAATTTACCGCGACCGGTGATCTTACGATTCACGGAACGACCAAACCGTTGACCTTAACGGTGGAAGCCGAAGGCCGTATTACCGATCCCTATGGAAAAGATCGCGCAGCATATACCGCGCGCGGACGCGTTCATCGCAAAGAGTTCGGCCTGGTTTGGAATCAAGCCATGGAAACCGGCGGCGTGATGGTCGGCGATGATGTCGACATCGAACTCGAAATCGAAGCCGTAGGCGAGTAACCGGCTGGCCACCCTTCGACAGGCTCAGGGTGACACAGTAGTTTCGCCGGGCGACTACCGCAGTTAAAAAGAAAGCGCCGCGAAACTATCGCGGCGCTTTTCATCCGTGTACCCTGAGCCCACAACCGTGTCACCCTGAGCGAACAC
>JALYIF010000363.1 GCA_030775925.1 Vulcanimicrobiota bacterium
CGTTAACGCTCCTCAATACTTGAGAGTGACGTGCTCGACAAGGTTCAACACCTTTCCGCCGAATAGAACTTGCGAAAAAGAAACCGCCGACTTTTTGATCAGCGGTTCTTTCAGTATTATTATTCGTTAGAACGGTATATTTCTAACTTTCTAACTGCACCCGCTCGTTGCGCCGCAGCTGTCGCATTTTAAGCATGTGCCATTGCGCACGAGAGTAAACTGGCCGCAGTCACCGCACGCGTCGCCGCTGTAGCCCTTGGCCACGGCTACGCGCGCTAGATCACTCTTTTGCATTCGTGCTGAGCCGGTTTGCACGGCTCCGCCGCTACCTCCGCCGGTTACCGGCGTATATTGTGGCGTGTTAGGAGTATGCGCGTCGCCGCCGGTGAGAATGGGTGGTTCTACCGGCATTCCGGGATGGAGATGCGTACTCATTGGATGCAGTTTTTGGTTGATCGCCGTTGCCTTGGGATCGACGACCGTGGTTTCCGCCTCTTCCTCGCTGATGTACTCCGGTTCCACACCCATCGCATCCATGTCCATGGATGGCTGCACTTGCGCGAGTTCGTACCGGCCAAGATAACTGACCGCCACTTCGCGGAAGATGTAGTCTAGGATACTTGTAGCCATCTTGATGTGGTCGTGGCCGACGACTGGACCGTTGGGCTCAAAGCGCGTGAAGGTGAAGGCTTCCACGTATTCTTCAAGCGGTACGCCATGTTGTAAGCCCAGGCTCACTGCGATTGCGAAGTTGTTCATCAAGGATCGGAAGGCGGCGCCTTCCTTATGCATATCGATGAAGATCTCGCCAAGCGTGCCGTCCTGATATTCGCCCGTGCGAAGGTATACTTTGTGGCCGCCGATGACGGCCTTTTGCGTGTACCCGCTGCGGCGATGTGGCATGCGACGGCGCTTGGCAATATATCGATACACCACACGCTCGGCAATTTGCACGGCCGTTTGGTATGGGGTTTGCGCCGTTGGCATCTCTTCGTCGTCGCCGCCCCCGAGATCGTAACTTGCGGCGAGCGGCTGAGAGAGCTTGGAACCGTCACGATATAAGGCCACCGCCTTGATCATGCGCTCCCAGCTGTAACGATACGCTTCCTTAACGTCGGCCATCGAGGCATTCTGCGGAAGATTGATCGTCTTGCTGATGGCGCCTGAAATGAACGGCTGCGCGGCCGCCATCATGTCGACATGGGCAAGTGGCCGAATGAAGCGCGATCCATGTTTACCGCACGGCGTCGCGCAATCGAAGACAAACAGATGCTCGTCTTTGAGATGCGGTGCCCCTTCAAGGGTCATGCGTCCGCAAATAACGTCGGATGCTTCATCGATTTGCTGCTGCGTGAAGCCGAGCACGTCGCTAAGGATCGAGATATTCCAGTCACCCAGTTGAGCTTCGGTCATGCCGAGTTTCTGCGTGCAGAACT
Source organism: Vulcanimicrobiota bacterium (assembly GCA_030775925.1). Lineage (GTDB taxonomy): Bacteria > Vulcanimicrobiota > Vulcanimicrobiia > Vulcanimicrobiales > Vulcanimicrobiaceae > JACRUB01. The sequence goes on from JALYIF010000363.1 coordinate 1,437, forward strand.
CATCGCCAAGAACGGTTCGATTGAAGGCAAACGATAATTCAAACGCGCCGAGCAAGCCGGACTCGATCTTGGCCAGCGTGGCGTCATCGAAGCCTTTGCTCTTGAGCGTGGCACGGTTGACATGCGGCGCGCCTTCGAGGGTGGCCGTGCCTTTGGCAAAGAGTTCGATGTCCCGAATTTGATCTTCGCCGTACCCGAGTTTGCGTAGGGCGGGCTCCACCGATTGATTGACGATCTTGAAATATCCGCCGCCGGCCAGTTTCTTGAACTTGACCAATGCGAAGTCGGGCTCGATTCCCGTGGTATCGCAGTCCATCACGAGGCCAATGGTTCCCGTTGGGGCGATGACCGTGACTTGGGCGTTGCGATAACCCGCAACTTCGCCGATTGCAAGTGCATCATCCCACATCTTGCGGGCGAGCGACCAGGCATTTTCAGTAAATAGTGTCGGCGCATGCGTCACCGGCAAGATGCTGAGTTTCTCGTACTCTTTATCTTCGGCTTGCTTCGCTGCGCGGCGATGATTTCGAATGACGCGCAGCATCGGATCCCAGTTTTGTTCGTAGCGTGGGAAAGCGCCAAGCTGCTGCGCCATTTCTGCAGACACTTTGTAGGCAGCACCCGTCATCAGCGCCGAGATCGCAGCGCACCAGCCGAAGCCTTCTTCGGAGTCGTACGGTAAGCCCATCCGCATTAGCAACGTGCCCATGTTGGCGTAGCCGAGACCTAACGTGCGGTAATCAAATGATTTCTGCGCGATGGTCTTTGATGGGAACTGTGCCATCGTCACGCTGATCTCGAGCGTCACCGTCCAGATGCGGCAGG
>JALYIF010000364.1 GCA_030775925.1 Vulcanimicrobiota bacterium
GTGCTGGGATCATACGTGCGCACACCTTGGAACGTTGTGAACCCATCGGTGTAGCCGTCAGATCCGGCTGAAGAGTGGGAATATAATTTGAGACACTGCTGCCGCCAGACTGCGTCGCGTCGCTTGCGTGTCTGAAGCGCACATGCATAGGATTGATATTTTCAAAGTCCGTGTATGCGGTATTCGTATGGCCTTGGGCAATGCTGCCGGTCCAATCGCGATCATAAACGCTGATTTGCGAGCTTGGGTTACCCGGGGCTCTAACCGCGCCTTCGCTTCCGATAAACAATGTCAAGCCATTGTTATCGACGCTGTAAAGCAGGCTACCGCCGTCCCAATGCCAGGACGTTGGATTAAATGGGGCGCCCGTCGAGTAGTCAAGCCGGATCGGATGCCCATTAGGCCCCCACTGATAATTGGCAGCTGTAAAACCTGCCTGCCCGTTGTCAGGTTGGATCGCTGGCGGGACAGCGTTGACACTATCCGCAGTTGCACCGCTGCAATCCGCGCTAGGATCAAAGTGGCCGCCGGTCATCGACTGGGACAGCTGGTGATTTTCTGCATCGTAGGTGCGAGTGCCAACGGCGCATCCGTTTCCGCCGGGGGGCCCGCCAATGAGCTGGGATGGTTTACTGCTGCAGCCGTTCGAGAACCGCTACAAAAAATCATCAAGAGGAAGATCGACATACCGGGTTACTCGCGTCACTTGAAAGAGTTTTCGTTACCAGCCCGAGGCAACGTGCTCCAAAAAATCGGTCAACCTCACAACTCTCAATTTCGCTTTAGCAGCCCCCTGCTCCAACCTTTCGTCGTCCTAAAGGGCTTACAACAAAAACTGATTGTTGAGGAAGACATAGGGCGATACGAATAACCGGGGCTGGGTCTGCAATCACAGCCGCGCATCTAGTCGGCAGCCAATAAAGCGCACGTTTGCAAGCTGTGCATAATCGAGGCCCTTTGAAAAAGCGGACGTTTGGGACGCACTGTATAGTATCCCACGATGTTCAGTAACGACGATATGAGACACTGAATGGCGACAGCCTACTAGACGGTGCAGCGAATCGAGCCGGCTTAAGTTTTTCCTATTTTTGGACGGTTACGGTGCCGGCTTCGTCGATGAGGAAGCGGGTGTCGTAGGCCATAATATCGTCTTTTATCTTGATACGGCTGTGGACGTTAAAGCGGTGAAGCGTCGAACCGCTGGCCAATTTTTGGGCTCCGCCGTAAAAGAGTTTTAAGAGTGGACTCTGGCCGGGTTTGGGCTGCTCAAGCTTTCCTTGCTCGACGAGTTTCTCAATAATCTTTTGTTGCACGGCTAAGGGTAGCAACCGGTAGGCATCATCAACGCCAGGAGCCATTTCTTGGTTTTGCATCTTGCGGCGGTCGGGTGTCTCAGGCGTATCGTTAACGTACCGTACAACCAAATCCCAATTGTCCGCCGCAATCCCGATGAAGTTGCACATGTAGCGATGCCACTTCGTTCCTTTGTGATCGACTTGGTCGTTGCGAACCGCGCGCACGCGCATGGGAATTTTTTTTTCGCGAATGCGGCACACAATCGTAAATTCGGTTTGCGTCACAGGTTGCTGAATGATGAAGACGAGGCCGCTCGCTGAGATCTCGGTGCCGATTCCAGGGAGGAGTTTGTCGGGCGCCACCTGCCACCACAGATGAAAGGCCCCCGGCCGGCGCTTATACTGGCGGCGGTCCCCAACGCGAGTCAGGAACCAGTCGATCACCTCGCCGAAAGGCGATGGGTTGCTGCTGGCGGTCATATCTGTATCTTCGCCGAAACGCGCCATAATGTTTATCAGTTTTGAGGGAATAGAGGGATGCGGTAAGTCCACGCTCATGAATGGGCTGGCCGACGCCTTGCGTGCAATGGACGTGCCGGTTGTCACGACCCGTGAACCCGGGGGTACCGACGTTGGTGATCGCATCCGCGCGATCTTTCTGGACTTTCCCGGGCGCATCGAACCCTTCGCGGAGGCGTTGCTGATTAACGCCTCGAGAACGCATCTGGTCTCCCATGTTATCGAACCGGCGTTAGAAGAGGGCATGACGGTTCTCTGCGACCGGTTTACCGATTCGACGCTAGCCTACCAGGGTTACGGTCGCGGGCTTGCACTCGAGATGTTAGAGCCGCTTTGCGATGCCGCGACACTGGGGCTTCATCCGGACCTTACCTTCATCATCGACATCCCAGTGGAGCTTTCTCGCCGGCGGGTCGCAGAGCGGACCGGAACTGTCGCGAAAAACGCTGACCGAATGGAGAGCGAGGACGATGCATTTTACGAACGCGTGCGCCAGGGGTATCTGGAGATCGCGAACGTTGATCCGGATCGCATTCGACTGCTCGACGGTACGGTCGCGGCTTCAGCATTGCTCCTAGATGCGCTCCAACAACTCATGGAAGTTGCCGAATGAGTGATCCGCTGCGCTTTGATGTCGTCGGTGCCGAAGGCCCAAAGCAATTTTTTGCGCGCATAAAGCCCGTTACCATGGGGCACGGCTATGTCTTTACAGGCCCGGAGGGAATCGGTAAAAAGACATTTGCTCGGCGGCTTGCTCAGTCGCTTTTGTGTCAAGCTCCCAAGGATGGCGTTCTGGGGTATGACGGTACGTGCATTGCATGTAAGCAGGTTGTAGCGGGAACGCACCCCGATCTTTTGGAAAGCGCGGGCGCGCTCAAAATCGGAGACCGCGAAGCAGCCCTCGGATTTCATGAAGGTGAGGAGATGACGGCGCGCGATTTGGTGCGGCAACTCTCGCTCCAATCGTACTCCGGCGGATTCCGAATCTTCGTGCTGGGCGATGTTGATTTTGCAACGCACCATGCGGCCAATGCCTTGCTAAAATTCTTTGAAGAGCCGCCGCCTGCGGTAGTTTTGCTGTTAACGACCGCGACCCCAGGCCGGTTGCTCGAAACAATTCGTTCGCGCTTGGTGGAACTGCGTTTTCAGGCCCTTAGCTCACAAAACGTGGAGAGCGTTCTGCTGGCCGATGGTCTGTCGGCCGAAGAGGCTAAGCTTGGCGCAAGCCTCGGGCAAGGC
>JALYIF010000365.1 GCA_030775925.1 Vulcanimicrobiota bacterium
ATTTCAAGCACGTCCCATCGTTCGCCGTCGCTCCGCACAAAATGCTTCGTGTGGTGCGCAGTCTGTTGGAATCCAAAGGCTTGGTAGAGGGCGCGCGCTGGTTCATTGTGGGGAAAGACTTGGAGGCGAAGCGCATCGATCGATTGTTTACGTGCCCATTCGATAAGATGGGCTAACAATGCGCGTCCCAAGCCTTGCTTGCGGTGCGACGACAGAACGAGCATCCCGAGGTCCCAGCGTGCATCGTGCGGGTCGCGATGAGCGCTAATTTGACCGACTGGCCGGCCGTTGTCGGTGCACACGAATGCAACGGCGGATCCGGAGTCTTGGGACGCGGCGCGAATGAATTCGGCGTAGCGCTCCCGATCGAACCCGGTCTCGGTTCCGATCCAGCGCCCTTCCGAAGCAACGCTGGCGAAGAGATTGAGAATCGACTCGGTATCACCAGTGCAAACAGGGCGAATGAGATACCGCTGCTTCATGGAGCCGCTAGACAGCGATGGTCGGCTTTCCAAGGGCGAAGCGCTGCTCGGCATCATCTGCGATATAGGCACCGATCGCAAGCGACGACGTTGCCGCGGGTGACGGAGCGTTGCGGACGTGCACGACACCATCAGACCCTTCGAAGACGAAATCGTCGACCATTGCGCCTTCGGAATTCATTGCCTGCGCCCGAACCCCGGATGGTCCAGCAAGCGTGTCTTCTACTTTGAGATCGGGAATGTACCGCTGAAGAGCACCAACGTATGCGCTGCGTACCACATCGCGGTACATTTCGCCCATTCCAATTTTCCAGTATTTCATGCCCAGTTTGATCATCCCGGGATATGTCAATGATTCAAACAAGTCACCGGGATTGACCGTCGTAAAGTTGTAACCGTCGCGCGCAAAGGCGAGCACGGCGTTCGGTCCGAGCCAGATATCGCCATTCATGCGAGGTGTGAAGTGTACGCCCAAAAATGGAAATTCGGGATCCGGTACCGGATAGATGTTCCCTTGGACCAGGTGCCGCTTTTCGGGCTTGAGCAGAAGATAGTCGCCGCGGAAGGGCACGATCTTGGGATCGCCTTGCCCACCGGTCATCTTGGCTAGGCGGTCTGACCAGAGGCCGCCGCAGGTGATGACAGCGCGGGCTTCCACATCGCCAAAATTGGTTTTAACGCGCGTAATATTATTGCGCCGATCGATGGCGCTGACTTCACGATTCGTGAAGATGTCGCCGCCGGCTTCGCGGATGTCGTCACCATAGGAGCGCGCGACTTGGCCATAGTCAACGATCCCAGTGACCGGAGATGAGATTGCCCGGATGCCTGCGCAGTGCGGCTCGCGTTCGCGAATTCCGGCTTGATCGATTACCTTGAGTTCCGTGATGCCATTAGCGAGGCCACGTGCCATAAGGTTCTCAAGGCGGCCCAGTTCAGACTCTTCGGTCGCCACGATCAGCTTGCCGACCGGCTTCCACGGTATCTGCTTTTTGTCGCAGTATGCCCATAGCGCTTTCCGGCCCTCGACGCATAATTTGGCCTTCAGGGAGCCGGGGGCATAATAAATTCCGGAGTGGATGACACCGCTGTTATGACCGGTCTGGTGCTTGCTGAGGATATCTTCCTTTTCCAGGATGACGAGGCGAAGATGCGGGTGGCGCAGCAGGAGCTCGCGGCCGGTGGCGAGGCCGACGATGCCGCCCCCCACGATGGCGATGTCGTAGATCATAGCGTCGCCATTCTCTCACGCGAGCAAGGGAGCCCGCTAGGGCAGGAGTAGCAGCGCAAACGCCCGCAGTCTGTAGTTGTTATCATTTAATAGGCTGCCCGCTCGCGTCTTGCGTAGGGGCGATTTCAAGGGGACTACGAAGTTGACAGCTACGCTCGAGCGCACGCTTGCGCCTTTTAAAAACGAAACGATTAAGAACTTTACCGACCCGGCGGATATTGCGGCTATGCAGGCTGCACTTGAGTACGTCAAAGGACACTTCGGCAAAACCTATCCGATCATTATCGACGGGCAGCCCCACAAAACCGAAAAGCATATTACGTCGATTAATCCGGCCGATCCCAACCAAATTATCGGCGTCGTCGGGTCGGCATCGCTCGAGCAGGCGAACTCAGCCATCGAGCTCGCCGCTAAACGCTTCGAAACGTGGAAGAAGACGAGCGCGCAAGAACGCGCAGGGTATCTCCTAAAAGCTGCGGCTCTGATTCGACAACGCCGTTTTGAATTTAATGCATGGCTTGTATACGAAGTCGGGAAGAGCTGGCCCGAAGCTGACGGCGACACCGCTGAAACTATCGACTTTTTAGAATACTACGCGCGTGAGGCGCTCCGGTACGACGGGCCGCAACCGGTTGAGCCCTTCGAAGGGGAACAGAACGAGCTCACCTACATCCCACTGGGAGTCGGTG
>JALYIF010000366.1 GCA_030775925.1 Vulcanimicrobiota bacterium
AGTCGACGACGACGTCGGCCACCTCATGTGGGGTAACAATGCGGCCACCCGGATTGCTCTTTGCAAGATGCTCGCGCGCGCCCGCTTCGGAGAGTCCGGTCTTCGCAACGATGTTGTGGAGCGCTTGGTCCAGCATCGCGCTCTCCGTGTATCCCGGGCATACCGCGTTCACCGTGATACCGTAGTCGAACAGTTCTTCCGCTAATGCCCGCGTGAGCCCAACCACGCCGTGCTTTGATGCGGTGTAAGCCGCAAGATACTTGGCGCCGCCCAGACCGGCAATGCTTGCAATAGTAACAATGCGTCCGAATTTGGCGGCGATCATATCGGGCACAACAGCTTGTGTGCACAGGAACGGTCCGGTGAGATTCGTTGCTAGGATGCGATCCCACATGGCCCGGTCCGTGCGCCCGATCGGCGCCGATTCAGCAATTCCGGAATTGTTGACCAAGATCGTAATCGGCCCGTTCGCCTCGCGCGCTTTCGTAAACGCCCGCTCTATTTGCGACTGATCCGCTATATCTGCATTTGCTTTGAAAAATGGGGCATCGACGGCTTCTGCGCTGCGGCTCACAATAGAGACCTTTGCACCGTGGGCGTACAGGGCATCCGCAATGGCCCGCCCGATTCCGCGCCCCCCGCCGGTAACGAGCGCGTGCTGTCCTTGAATCATTGAGTACCCGCTAATTCTTTAGCTCGCTCTAGGTTGCGTTCGTATTGCGATTTCCCTGAGAGATACTGGTTTGGCCAGGGTTCTTCTTTGTAGCCGAGTTGGGCTGCCGCATGCAGCGTCCAATACGGATCGGCAAGGTGCGGGCGGCCTAGAGCGCACAAATCGGCGCGTCCGGAAGCGATGATACTATTGACGTGATCGGGCTCAAAGATATTTCCAACCGCCATTGTAGCGACGCCGGCCTCATTGCGAATGCGATCGCTATACGGCGTCTGATACATACGGCCATACACCGGCTGCGCCTCGCGTGACGTTTGCCCGGTCGAAACATCGACCAGATCGACTCCAGCAGCCTTAAAGGCCCGAGCCACCTCGATTGCATCGTCGCCCGTGATTCCGCCCTCAACCCAATCCGTTGCAGAGATACGAACCGACATAGGTTTACTTTGCGGCCAAATATCCCGTATTGCACGAAATATCTCGAGCGGATAACGAAGCCGGTTTTCTAAGGAGCCGCCATATTCATCAGCACGGCGATTTTGTAAGGGCGTGATAAAACTTGAGAGCAAGTAGCCGTGCGCGCAATGAAGTTCGAGCATATCAAAGCCCGCTTCGACGCCCAATGTGGCGGCTCGCACGAATTGATCGCGAATCTCATCCATCTCTGCCCGCGTGAGTTCGCGCGGCGTTTGATTCTGGGGGCCGTACGCCACGGCGGAGGGGCCCACGATTTCCCAACTGCCGTGTTCGAGCGGCTCGTCCATCCCCTCCCACATGAGCTTTGTCGAGCCCTTGGGACCGGAATGGCCGAGTTGCAAACAGATCTTCGCTTGTGAATTTGCATGCACGAAATCGACGATGCGCTTATAGGCATTCATCTGTTCACGCGTATACAATCCCGTACACCCTTGTGTAATGCGGCCCTCAGGCGAGACGCACGTCATCTCGGTATAAACAAGGCCCGCGCCGCCGATCGCCCGGCTCCCCAAGTGCACCAGATGAAACTCATTAGGAATTCCGTCGACCGCGCTGTACATATCCATGGGAGATACGACAACGCGGTTGCGCAGCGTTAGCTCACGCAAACGAAAGGGCGTGAACATCGGGGGGGCAGCCACATCCGGTTGTCGCCCTCTCGAAGGGTGCGAACCATTGGCAGCTTGAGCCACGAGCCACGATTCCATCCGCTCGACATACCCTGTATCGCGCAGGCGAAGGTTCTCGTGACTGATCCTCTGGCTCCGCGTGAGCAGGCTATAGGCAAATTGCTCCGGCGGCAGCACTGCATAGCGCGCAACATTCTCGAACCACTCGGTGCTATTACGGGCGGCATTCTGCAGGCGCAAAACCTCCAGGCGGCGTTCGGCTTCATAGGCGGCAAGCGCGGCAGCACGCGTCGGCTCGCGCACCAAAGCGTCGTGTAGACCGATGGCGTCCTCTAGCGCGAGCTTCGTACCCGATCCGACCGAGAAA
>JALYIF010000367.1 GCA_030775925.1 Vulcanimicrobiota bacterium
CGAAGCTAGCGTTGTTTTTCCTAAACCAGGCGGACCATAAAATAGGATATGTTCGAGCGGCTCGCCGCGCTTGCGGGAGGCGTCGATGGCGATCTTTAGATTTTCCACCACCGCGAGCTGGCCGACATACTCATCGAACGAACGCGGCCGCAGTGAGGCGCCATAGACTTCATCTTCGAGAGACACCTGCGGGTCGATCACGCGGTCGATCTCATCCAACGGCGCATTTTGCGCATCATCGGGACCCAAAAGCTTCTTCCGCGCGTCTTCAGGCACTGGCGAGGGCCTTCTGACGGTAGATCTCTGCCAGGAGCGTCTCCGCATCGTTGATGTGCGGCGCTGCCTCCAGCGTTTTGCGAATCATGGCTTCGGCTTCAGGCTTCTTGTATTCAAGTTGCAAGAGCACCGCTAGCGCTTCGTCGGCAAAATCAGGAATCGCCGACGTACTATGGGCGGGCTCCGCTTCCTGAATGAGCAAAAACTTTGTAACCTTGCCCTGTAGCTTGGCAACAATATCGCGCGCTTTTTGCTGGCCGATCCCGGGCAAGGTTTTTAGGAATACATGATCGCCTTGGTCAATCGCTCGCGCGATACGGGCCATCGGCATGGAGAAAGCACGAGCCGCCGATTTCGGACCGATGCTGGCAACGCTAATAAGGGCCTCGAAGAATTCGCGTTCGATTCCATTGGTGAATCCATAAAATGAAAATTTCCCGGTGTTGCCTTCCATGTTGAGCACCGAATGAATCTCAAGCGATAGGTCACCATTAACCTGCGCGACCTTTTCAGCCACACATGGTGGCAGCATGATGTCGTAGGCAAGACCACCGGCTTCCAGCAGAACGGAATCGTTGGTGTGTTCGAGCACCGTACCGCGAATTTTTGAAAACATGGTTAACGCAGCGCTCCCGCCGGTAGTCGCGCGGCGCTTTCGCGCATGTTCCAATACGCAAGCGCCAAAGCCAGCGCATCAGACACGTCCGGGGGCTCAGGGATTCGCGCTAGACCGAGTAAGTGGATGACCATGGAACGTACTTGTTCTTTCTTGGCAGCGCCAGACCCGGTTAGCGCGCGTTTAACCAGGGAGTGGCCGAGTGTTTCTACAGAGGCGCCATGCTGGGCAGCGGCTAGGCAAAGCACACCGCGCGCGTGGCCCATGAGAACGGCGGTCAGCGGATTCTTGTAGTTGCTGAAGAGTTCTTCGATGACGATCACCTGCGGGTCCGTTGCGGTTACGACCTCCGTGATGCCCCTGTGAAGTGCGAGGAGCCGTTCTTCTAACGTGCCCGAGGTGTCAGGACTGACAATGCCCGCTTCAAGCAGACGCGCGCGTCTGGTGCCGAATTCGATCGCCCCGTATCCCGTAACGCGCAGCCCCGGATCGATTCCGAGAACCCGCACGCTCACGGTTTGGGCGACGAACCGTTAACGTAGATGGTGATGGCTTCACTGGGCCGCTTCTTCGTGCCAGCCTCAGGCTCGGTGCGCACGACTTTGCCTTCGGAACCATCCTGACTGTACGCAACATTGCCAACCGTGTATCCTGCGGCCTGAAGCGTGGTTTTTGCGTCGTCAAGCGTCATCCCAACCGTGTCGGGAACTTCCCCGGGAACTGCAAGCAATACCGTGACCGATGAACCGCGAGGGAGCTGCGTGCCGGGGTCGGGCGCTTGCTGAATAATCGATCCGTTGGCATCTTGCTGAATGCTGTACTGGACGGTCACTTTAAAGCCAGCCTGCGTGAGGGTGGCGATTGCATCCTTGTAATTGAGCGTGCTGACACTGGGAACGGTTGAAGCAGCGGCACCCAGGCTTACTACCACGTTCACGACGGTTCCCGGATCGACGGTCGTTCCTTCGGCAATATCTTGCTCGGTGATTTGGCCAGCTGGCACGGTGTCGCTGGCTATTTTGTTTGCAACATGCAATTTAAGGTTGAGGTGCGCCAGCACGTTCGTAGCTTTATCAACTGCCTGCGATATCAAATTCGGAACGTTCACTTGCGGCGGACCTTCGGACACAACCAGCGTAACCGTCGACCCCTCGCGCACGGCTGAGCCGGGCTTGGGATCCTGATTGACGACGCTATCCTTGGGAGCCTTATCGAACTCGTGCTTGAGGGCGGATTTAAATTTATCTTGAGCGAGAATTCGAATCGCATCCGCTGAGGTAAGGCCCCGTACATCGCGCAGTCCGACCGTCGGCAGGCCGCTGCTCACGATCAATTCGACGGTGGAATTTTTTGAAATCGAACTTCCGGGCGCGGGGCGCTGAGAAATCACGTGATTCGCTGGCACTGTTTCACTTGCGTTGAGCGTGATGTGAGCATTTAAGCCGGCGTTTACGATTCGCTGCTGCGCTTGCGCATCGCTCAAGCTGAGGTAACTCCCAACCTTCACCGGCGGGGCAATCATTTTATCGAGACCGCGCCCAAAAAGCAGATATCCGGCGATCATGGCGCCCAGGAGTGCGAGGATTACAAACGCAATGCTCGTGCCGCGTGAACGTTCGCTGCGCAACTCTTGATCGGTGAAACTCGTGTACGGAATCGGCCGGTCGGGATGGTGCGAGGGGCGGGGCGGTGGTTGCGGCACTTGGACGGCACCGAACATCATTGTTGGGGCATCATTGCTCTCGGCAAAGGCTGCATGAGTTGGACGCTCGCGCGCGTCGCGCAGGGCAGATGCGACGTCGCTTGCGGATTGGAAGCGATGATCGGGCGACTTCTGCAAGAGCCGGTTTACGATGGCTGCGAGTGCGGGACTCACCCCTAAGGCATCGGTACTTAAGGTCGGCACGGGATCGCTGATATGCTTGAGCGCAACCGTCACTGGGGAATCGCCGCTGTAGGGAAGTTTTCCGGTTAGCATTTGATAGATGACGACGCCCAGGCTATACAGATCTGAGGATTCGTGCAATTCGTGGCCTTGCGCTTGTTCGGGTGACAGGTAAAAAACGCTGCCCATCACGAGGCCGGGTTTGGTCATCGCCATGGTTTGCTGCGAGACGGCACGCGCAATTCCAAAATCTGACAGTTTCACCACATCGTCTTTGGTGATTAAAATATTTGCCGGCTTGATATCGCGATGCAAAAGACCACTGCGATGTGCGTAAGCAAGCCCGTTGCAAATTTGCGTCGCATAATCGATGGCAACGGGTTCGGGTATTTTCCCGTCGGATGAAATAAGTTCAGCAAGCGTCGGCCCATCCACGAGCTCCATGACAATATAATAGGCATCGCTCTCCCGCCCGACGTCGTAGGTGTTGACGATATTAGGATGCGAGAGGCGTGCAGCCGACTCGGCTTCTTGATAGAAGCGGCGTACGAACTCATCATCGGCCGCGTACTGCGAGCGCAAGACTTTAATGGCGACCCGGCGGCGCAAGAGCGTATCGGTCCCGCAATAGACGGTGGCCATTCCGCCTTCGCCCAGCTTGCTATCCAGCCGGTAGCGGTTATTGAACGTTTGCTCGATCATGAATGAATCGCCGAAAGCGCAACGCGCAGAACATCACGCGCAATGGGTGCAGCATAGGTGGCACCATACCCAGAATTTTCAACGACAATTGCGACGGCAACGCGCGGCGCTTGGGCGGGAGCAAAACAAACAAACCACGAGTGGGACTTGCCCGCCGGGTTTGTTGCCGTGCCTGTCTTTCCGGCGACCGTGACGTTTGGCAGCGTCGCGACCGTGCCGGTGCCCGATTTTACCACCGCAATCATCATGTTCTTCACGTTTTGTGCGGTCTCCGGTGAGATCGGCTGAGCAAGTTGGGCGACCCCGAACGTGCTTCTCGAGGTCCCCTTATTGATCTGGCGCACGATGAACGGCCTCTGCTCGATGCCACCGTTGGCAATGGTCGCGCCGACCAATGCCATGCGGAGCGGCGAAACGAGCAAGCTTGCTTGGCCAAAGCCCATCTGCGCGAGGATACCGGGATACATCTCGGCCTTTGCCGGAAAACGGTCGCGAGCGGCGGGTAGTTGAAAGTCCAGCGACTGCCCGAGGCCCCATTTTGAGGCATACTCATACCACGTATCACTGCCGAGCTTCAGGGCGATTTGGGCGAAATCAACGTTACTCGACTTTGCAAAGGCGCCGGTAAGATCAAGCGTACCGGGCACCTCTCCTTCGTCATCATGCACCGTGTAGTTTCCGATGGTGAAATAGCCCGGGTCTTCGAACTGCGAGTCCATGGTAACGGTACCGCTGTCGAGGGCATCGGCGGCCGTAATAATTTTGAAGGTGGACCCCGGCGGATAGAGGCCGCCGGTCGCGCGATTGATCAGTGGGCTGCTTGCCGCTTGCTGCAATGCCGGGAAGATCGCATCGATGCCGTTCGGATCGAACGACGGCACGCTCGCCATCGCGAGCACAGCCCCCGTAC
>JALYIF010000368.1 GCA_030775925.1 Vulcanimicrobiota bacterium
AGCCAGCGGCGAGCCCCGTTGGTCAGAATGCCGACATGTGGAATTAAGACCAAGATCAGGCTCACGATGCTCACGACCAGTAGCACTGGCGCAACCTGTTTGAGCCGATGGTAGTCAATCCGGTAGGCAAAAAACGCGGCGACGCCGGCGACCGCGAGCCAGATCAGTTGCCGCTTCAAGAAATACATTGAATCATGCGTGGCGGCAAACGCCGTCGCACTCGAAGCGCTAAAGATCATTACAAGGCCAATGCCGACCAAGATGGCCACGACCGAAAATAAAAGCGTATCCGGCGGCGCAGTCACGTACGCGCGCGGCATCGGATCGTGTTCTTCGCGGGCGCCCTCGCGTGCGCTACGCATCGGCAGGCTCCCGAAGGGCACGAACGGTTTTGACAAAGAGTTCGCCACGGTGCTCTGCGGAGTCAAACATGTCGAACGACGCGCAACCCGGCGAAAGCAGGATGACATCGCCCGGGCGCGCCGCATCGCGAGCGCGGGCCACGGCTTCTTCCATCGAACGCGCCCGTTGCGTGGCCGGACCTTTTACGGAAACGGAAATCTCATTTGCAGCCTCACCAATTAAGACCAGCACTTTCGCGCGCGATGAGATCACTTGGCCCATCTCGCGAAAGTCCGTTCCTTTGGATTTTCCACCCGCAATTAAAATGACGGGCGCTTCGAACGCACGCAGGGCAGCGATCACCGCTCCCGGATTCGTCGCTTTGGAGTCATCCACGTAGCGAATACCGTCAATCTCCGCAACGGTCTGCAACCGATGCGACATGGGTTTAAATGACAATACGCCGGCGCGCAACACGGCCGGATCGTCTATCCCGGCGGCAATTGCGACGGTAATTGCTGCGAGCGCATTTTGCACGTTGTGCTCGCCAAGCAGTGGAATCTCCGAGCGTAGCATAATCGGCACGCTGTTGCCTCCGCCAGGCGGCCCGCGCAAGATCTGTCCTTGCTCCAAACACACCGTGGCGAGTTCCTGGCGCGTGCCGTCCGTGAACCAACTTTGCTTGGGGCGCATGGGCTGTGCGTGCAATGCAAAGATGCGTTCATCTTGCAAGTTGCCGACGAAGGTGTCTTTGCCGTCTTGATTCTCAAAGATCCGGTACTTCGCGGCTGCATAGGCGTCCATGGAATCGTAACGATCCAGATGGTCCGCAGAGAGATTGAGCAGCACTGAAATGCGCGGTTTAAAGAGACGGATGGTCTCCAATTGAAATGAGGAGACTTCGGCTACGACCCAATCCTTCGGCCCCGCATCGAGCACTTCACGAATGAGCGGATTGCCGATATTGCCGCCCATATAAACCGTTTTTCCGGCGCTGCGCAACATGTGGCCGATCAACGCCGTGGTCGTCGACTTCCCTTTGGTCCCCGAGATGGCAATAATGGGCGCCTTGCAGAGCCGGTAGGCGACTTCAATCTCACTGAGGATCGGAATGTTCGCGCGCGCAATGCGCTGCGTCAGCGCGCCGCTCAGTGGTATGCCCGGGGAGAGCACCACGATATCAATCTGCGGAAGCACCGAATCCAACTGCGCCGGCGTGACGAAGCGCGCGCCGCATTGTTCGATGGTTTGCAGTGCCGAAACCAGGACTCGAGGTTCTTTTTCGTCCGTTGCCAGCACTTGAACGCCGAGTTCGCACAGTACCTCGACACTTGCCAAGCCGCTGCGGCCCACACCAAGTACCAGCGCCCGCATGCCGGGTCCGAAGATCAAGCCGGTCGTTGCGTTCATCGGACAATCACCAGACCGAGCAGTGACAGCGCCGCTGAAGCCATCCAAAAGCGCGTCGTGACCTTGGTTTCAGGCCAACCGCTCAATTCAAAGTGATGATGCAACGGGCTCATGAGAAAGATGCGCTTCTTGGTGCGCTTGAAATACGCAACTTGGATAATGACCGAGAGCGCTTCAGCAACAAACACGCCGCCGATAAGAATCAGTAGCAGCATCTCCCCAGTTAAAATTGCCGCTCCCGACAGCAATGCACCGAGGGCGAGCGAGCCCGTATCACCCATAAACATTTTAGCCGGATGCCTGTTAAACCACAGGAAACCCATGCACCCGCCAATCATCGCGATGATTATCGTCGGAAAACCGGCGACCGAAATATCGAGGCTCCTCAGGGGAGCATTCCAAAATGCCAAAATGCCCATCACGAGTAACAGCAAGAGCGGAGGAAGGATGGTCC
>JALYIF010000369.1 GCA_030775925.1 Vulcanimicrobiota bacterium
GACGAGGGCGAGAGTAAACCCCTGCCCGACACGAACGGCTCCTATTGCATCGCTCCGCTGCTCGCCCGCGATATCATTCGCGGTCTGCTCTACGTCGATCAGCCGCCCGTGGAGCCCATCAATGAAAATCAAGTGCGAATGCTGTTGGACTTTGCTTCACAGGCCGCAATCGCGGTTGAGAACGCACGGCTGTACGAAGAGACCCGCCGGCTTCTCGAGGAGACGCAGCGCTTGGCGCTCACCGACCACCTCACGGGAATTGCGAACCGTCGCGCCCTCAATGAAATGTTGGAACGCGAGCTCCACACGGCCGAGCGCTACGACTCACCATTCTGCTACGTCATTTTGGATCTTGATGATTTCAAAGCCATCAATGATACCGGCGGCCATCATGCTGGCGATTTGGCGCTCAAGCGTTTTGCAGACTGTTTAAAGCGCACCGCTCGCAAGGGTGATATCGTGGGCCGGTACGCGGGCGATGAGTTTATTGTCGTGATGACTCAGACCGACAAAGTAGCGGCAGAACATGGAATCGAGCGCATTCTTCTCTCGCTCCGAAAGGCAAACATCAAGTGCTCGATCGGCGCTGCCATGTTTCCATACGACGGAACGGACGGACAGAGTCTGCTGTACGCGGCCGATGAGGCGCTGTATCAAGCCAAGCAAAATGGCAAGAATCAGTACCAATTCTACCATCGGGCAAAGGTCGAAGATGGCGCCGAACCGCCTCCACCCCGGGTGCATTAGCCTCCAATCCCCGGCGGCCACCCCTTCATTCCGTAATCGTATAGAGCCACCAGCGCGGCGCACCGGGCTTGGCTTGCCGCTCAAAATAGACGATCGCGATGGCGCCATTGTCGATTTCGATCTCAAACCAATGCCGTTTTAGATAGGTGTCCCCTCGGTCCACCTTTGTGCCCCGCCAGGTGCGCAGCACGCCGCGAATCACGAGTTCGGTGTCCTTCCAAGCGAATGCCGAGGGCAGGGACGGTTCTCCATGGCTCATCGTAGCGGGGTCAAATGAGCCCACCTGGGGGACGATCGGCTCGCTCACAAATCGAGGCACGGGTTTCCCTTTCTCCAGGCGCCGGTGCGCCTACTACAGAGGTAGTGGCCTCCCCGCTCCGCGGAAGAGTATAAAGTAGAAAAGCTTTTCTTAATATTCCCTGGGAAAGGTCAAAGTAGTTGATCAAGCACGATGTGGTTGTCATTGGTGGCGGCCTGGCTGGCATGCGTGCGGCTGTTGAAGCTGCCGAAAAGGGTGCCGACGTTGCGATCGTTTCCAAAATGCATCCCGTTCGCAGTCACTCAGGCGCCGCACAAGGCGGCATAAACGCCGCGCTCGGGAATCGCGAAGATGATAGCCCGCAGAATCACGCTTTTGACTGCGTCAAGGGCTCCGACTACCTCGGCGATCAAGACGCCATCGAAGCCATGTGCGAGGACGCGCCACGCCAGATCATCTGGCTCGAGCACCGCGGATGCATCTTCTCCCGCCTTCCTGATGGAAAAATTGCGCAGCGGCCCTTTGGCGGCGCTGGATCACCCCGCACGTGTTATTCCGCCGACGTAACCGGCCTTGTCATTCTTCACACGCTGTGGGAGCAACTCGAGCGGTTCAACGTCAAAGTCTATGAAGAGTATTTTTGCACCGCACTGTGCGTTGAAGATGGCATCGGCGCGGGCGTCGTTGCTTACAATATGCGTAGCGGTGAACTCGAACTGGTCACCGCAAAAGCCACGATCTTTGCCACCGGCGGTTTAGGACGCATCTACGCCAAGACCACCAATGGCTACGCATCAACGGCCGACGGTCTCGGCATCGCAATGCGCGCCGGCCTTCCCTTGATGGATATGGAGTTCGTGCAGTTTCACCCGACATCGCTCAAAGAGAACGGCGTGCTGCTCTCCGAGGCTGCTCGCGGAGAAGGCGCTTACCTCTTGAATTCTGAGGGCGAACGCTTCATGTTTAAGTACGCCCCAAACAAAGGCGAACTCGCTTCGCGGGACGTCGTCTCGCGGGCCGAATGGACGGAAATCTTGGAAGGCCGCGGGATCGACGGATGCGTTCTGCTCGATCTGCGCCATCTTGGGCGCGAAAAGATCCTCGAGCGCCTTCCACAAATTCGCGAACTCGCACTGGACGCAACCGGCAAAGATGCCATCGACACACCAATTCCCATCCTTCCCGGCATGCACTACGCGATGGGCGGAATTGAAACCGATAAGTTCGGCGCAACGCGAATTCCCGGCGTCTACGCGGCTGGCGAAACGGCAGCCGTATCGGTCCACGGCGCGAATCGTCTTGGCGGAAACTCGCTGCTCGAAACGATCGTCTTCGGCGCGCGCTCGGCCAATCACGCGATCGACTACATCAAGAACCTGGGCGATGTACGCCCGTCTGAAAAGACGCTCAAATCCGAGCAAGACCGCATCAACGCCATCCTCCACCGCACGAACGGTGAACGCGCTCCACAAATTCGCAAGCGCATGAACGCGACGATGTCAGAGAACGTCTTCATCTTCCGCAACCAGAAGCAGCTTGAGACAGCCTGCGCCGATCTCGCGGAAGTTCGCGAAGCCATCAAGACGGTTACGGTCATGGACAAATCAAAAACGTTCAATACCGATTTGGTAGGAACGCTCGAAACGGAATTCATGATCGATGCGGCCCAAGCCATTGCCCACGGAGCGTTGGCTCGCGACGAGTCACGCGGCGCGCAGGCCCGCACGGACTTCCCGGACCGCAACGACGAAAAGTGGCTCGTCCACACGCTGGCCTACGGCACCGAAGGAGCCCCCAGACTCGACCACTCCCGCAAAGTAACATTCACAAAATGGCAACCCGAAGTGAGATCTTACTGATGAACAGCAATATATTGAATTCGGCGACCCCAGGGGGCATGTACCCCGTACACGTTTCGCGCGGGAGCCATAGTCCGGGGGCCCCATGCGCAGCATGGGGGGCGTGGAGCTTAGAGCGGAACGCCTTTCAAACTAGGCGCGCAGCCCGAGCGGAGCGCCTTTAAACATGTCAAAAATTACGCTTGATCTTTTTCGCTTCGATGAGTCTACGGATGAAGTTCCACACCGCGATCAGGTGGAAATCGATTTTCCGGAAACGCAAACGGTTTTAGACGCGCTGGAGTATGCCAAGGCAGAAGTCGACGGCTCGATTTCTTTCCGCCGCTCCTGCCGCTCGGCAATTTGCGGATCGTGTTCGATGAATATCAACGGCGTTACGGGCTTGGCCTGTAAAACGCCATGCAACACCGTAATGAAAAGCGACGGTAGCATTACCGTAGATCCGATGCCCAATTTTCAACCCATGAAAGACATGGTCGTGCACATGGACCCGTTCTGGGACAAGTACACGCGCCTCAAACCCTACCTCCAACCAATCGATAAAGATACCGACCACACCACAGAACGCCGCGTCAGTCCCGAAGACATGAAGAAACTTGTCGATGTAGCCAACTGCGTTATGTGTGCGACCTGTTACGCACTCTGTCCGGTGGTGAGCGTCGACCCGTCATTCGCCGGTCCCGCTGCCATCGCATACGCGTACCGCTTCATCGAAGACGTGCGAGACGGGCAGACCAAGGAACGCCTTGGCCAAATTGCCGACGACTATCTTTGGCTCTGCGCACACTGCTATGCATGTTCGTATTGCCCCAAGCACGTTGAGCCGCACGAACGCATCGTCAACGTCAAGCAGCGCTCCATAAAAGAACGCGTTCACATGAACGAGAGTGGCCCCCGCCACGCGCTCGTCGTAAACAAAACCGTCAAGCAGACCGGCATGCTCGCAGAAACCGAAGTGATCCTAGGCACGGTCGGACGCTTCAATGTCCGAGCTCTCCTCAAAGTCACGCCGCTTGCTTTGCGGATGGTCGCCCGCGGCAAGCTGACACCGCTTGAAATGGCCGTTGGCGGCACCGCTCCCATGTTGGGCGCACCCTCAATGAAACCGATTCCGAAGATTGACGAAGTTCGACAAATTTTTGACGCGCTGGAGGTTCCTACACACTAATGACTACTGCTCTTCTTCCGGAACATCAAGTCCAAGACGCGCACCGGCACTCCAAATCAGCGCAGATGAAAAAGTACGGATTCTTTCCCGGCTGCGTCGCCAAAGAATCGTGCAAAGAGCTCTTTAATTCGACCATGCTGCTTGCCGATAAGCTTGGTATTGAGCTGATTGAACTCACGGCAGCATCATGCTGTGGTGCTTCGGTGATCAACGATACGAACCGCGATATTGCCCGGGTGCTCAATGCGCGCACCTATGCTCAGGCGGAAGCGCTTGGGCTCGACGATGTCATCACGATCTGTTCGACCTGCACGGGCCACATGCGCGCGGCCAACAAAGAACTGCAAGAATCCGAAGTCCACATGAACCAAGCGAATACCATTCTTGGGAAGTTCGGCGCGAAGTATAATGGCGGCGTAATGGTGCGCCACCTTTTGTGGCTGCTCATTGACGACATTGGCTTGGACACCCTCAAGTCAATGGTTGTGCGCCCGCTTAACGGACTTAAGGTTGCGCCCTTCTACGGGTGCCACATCATTCGCCCGGAATCGGTGAACGGTTGGGAATCGGCCCGCAACCCGCACTCTCTTGAGGACATTATCGAGGCTATCGGCGGCGAGGCGATTGACTATGCGGGAAAAACGCGCTGCTGCGGCTTTCACATCCAATTGGAAAAGGACGGCACGGCCGCTTCGATGGTTGGACAGAACATGCGAATCGCCAAAGACAAAGGTGCCGAAGCGGTCTTGACGCCTTGCCCGCTGTGCCATCTGGCCCTTGACGGCTATCAGCAGGACGCCGCGGCACGCTGGGGCCGCACGGATCTACCGACGTTCCATTTGCCGCAACTCGTGGCGTATGCGCTTGGCATTCCGGCTGAAAAGCTTGGTCTCAATAAGCACCTGATCGATCCGCGCCGGATCATGACGGAGCGCGAACTCATCGCCTAACCGCTAGATTTAATGGCACCTTAAGAGCCGCTTCTTGAAGCGGCTCTTCTTTTTGACGACAATGGATCTATGAGAGGTTTTCGCTTGGCAGCGCTCTGTGGCGCGGGCATCTGGCTATGCGTCCAGACCGGCGCAGCCGGCCGTCCGCCCTCGAGGCCGCTGCCGCGTCCGGCGCCCACCGAGCGCCCCGCTCCACAGGCTGGGGGGCACGGCCATTCCGCGATGCTCCAACAGCGTCAGCGCCGCCTCGATGCAGTTCTATCGGTGGCGAGCACCTCGCGAGTTCGTAAAGTGCCCCTCGCCAGCTTGCCTTTCTCGGCGCTCGGTCACGGTCTGACAAAACTTCAGGCGCTCTCAATCTTGCGGCCGGAGCCGAGCCCGTCACCCCGCGGGCGTCAGCCGTCCGGAGGTGTCCCCTCCGGCGCATCCGACAGCCAAGTTCCGATCCCGAACAACGCAGCCATGGCGCTTGACGTTACTGGAGATCAACAAGTCCAAATCATCGCGGCCGGCCCCACGACCGAAGCGGTAAAGAACATCTGCGGTCCAACCGCAACGGTCTGTGCTGCTTGGTGGCCTACGGCAATCGGCAATCAAAACGAGTTTCAGAAATGTATGAACGACCACGATCGGGGTGGTGCCAGCGATCTCACTTTCGGCGAGGCTCCGAACGAGTTTTGTGCTTCTCAGTGGGAAGGTGACTGCGATGGCGTGGCGACCGACGGGAGCACGTCCGAACTTTGCAGCATGCTTAATGGAATGGGCGCAAGTTGGCCAGCGCAATATGACTTCGGGAGTTTTGTCACCTGGGGCGACTGCGATTTCTTTAGCGTTGTCGAAAAACGCGATAGCAAGACCGTCGGTCTCGCTCTAAAGGCCGCTCCACCCTTGGACAAGCCGCAGTCGGAATACGCAAAGCTTCCGCCACAAATTAAAGTGTGCGCCGGACGGCTTTACTTACTTAGCCCCGGCTAGAAGAACAAAAAAGCCATCTTCGTCTGCGCGATAGATGGCTTTTGCTTTTTTGCGATCGTACATTTTTTTCGATCTGTGCGCGCCCGCTGGCCGGAGATTATTGGGAGGGCCTAGCGGTGGCACAATGATGGCCTTACGGCCTTTCTTCTTCATTGTCTCCTCCGGTCTGGTTAGACCCTCGCCATTATACGCTACGCTCCCCCGAATGGTCCAGCGAATATTGCATAAGGTCCCGGTTATAGTGCCGCCGCACGCCTTCGAAGCGCATCCCAAGGCCATTCGCGACGCGAATCGACGCCGGATTTTCCTTATCAATGACGGCTACGACCCGCTTGAGGCCGGCGGTTTGCCAACCATACTCCAAGACCGCGCGCGCCATCTCCAGCGCATACCCTTGATGCCAATACGGCTTGTTCAGCATCCAGGCGATTTCGATATCGGAGTGATCCGGGAGCGGTTGCAGGCCGCTTTCACCGACGAGTTGATTGTCGGCCTTGCGAACGACGGCACAGAGTGAATATCCACGCTCTTGAAAAGCGGCGTTCATCAGATTCATCGAGCGCAGCGTGCGCTCCCGAGTGAATACGCCAGGGGGAATATAGCGCATCACTTCTGGATTCCCAAACATCGCGTGTGCAGCATCGAGATCGTCATCACGCCACTCGCGCAACAGCAAGCGCTCTGTTTGCAAAATCACTTCGGGGCCGCGGACCGCAACATCTGCTCCACGCGGTCACGTGGTAAGCCATAAACGGTAACGCCGTTGCGCCCCGTCATCGTACGTGCAGAAAGCAACGCGTCATAAATTGCATGCTCCGTGGCCTCCACCGTCGCAAGGTAGATGGCGTTGAGCATCTCTTCATCCTCACTCAGTTGACCTTGAGGCGGCATGATATTCAATTCTGCATCCCGGCTATAGGTATATCCGGTGCTAAAAGCGAGAAATAAATCCCCACTGCCTACGGTTGATGTCAGGCCGACTCGGCCCATCCCAAGTTCGATACGTTTTGCTACCGCGTGCAGTTGGCGGCTATCGAGCGGCGCATCCGTTGCGACGATAATAGCGATGCTGCCGTCACTTTGGCGGCCGCGCAACGGTCGAATAAAACCCGTGCGTTTAGGATACACGGGGAGATACTCATTCTTAAGCGCTTCTCCAACATGCACGCCGCCGATCGTGAGCAACTCGCGCATCGAACTGGTGTTGTCGTTGACTAAGACCCCGACGGTATATCCGCCGAGTTTTTTAGGAATAACCCGTGAGGCCGATCCGATACCGGCCTTAAATCCAAATGCGCGCATGCCGGTTCCGGCACCAACGCTGCCGCGTGCAAACTGCCCCGTTCGCGCGCTGTCGAGCAGCCCGACAATGTCGTCCGCGCTGACGTGGCGGCCACGAATATCGTTCAGACTTTGGTCATCGCATTCCACGACGGCGGGAAGTGGAACATCGTCGTGCACGCCTATTTGCGGATAGTGCTGTTCCATCCAGCTCACCACGCCATCATCGGCCCGTCCGACATCCAGAGTGTCCGTTAAAATGATTGGCGTTTCAAGATATCCGGCCTCGTCGATCCAATGCGTTCCCGTCATCTCGCCATTACCGTTGAAGGCTTGCGTAGCCGCGGCAACCTTATGATTCCATGGATCGCTATTTGGCACAATTGCGGTGGCGCCCGTGCGGACATCGGTACCGGATATTTTGGTAAGATGGGCGACGCGGACGCCCGGAACGTCGGTAATGCCGTCGTTGGGTCCGCTCGGCAAAAGGCCGAAATGCAATCGGGCCGGCGAAGCAGTTGCGCAACATGCTTGCGCCACGATGAGTGCTACAACCAAGAAGATCCGCATGAAGCCACTAGTCGGCTAAGATTACGCCGTTACCTTCAATCAAAACCAGAATCGTGGTACGGTATTCCTGCAGATTGCGCCCGCTATAATCGCGTTTTTTGCTGCGAACGGTCAACTTGTAAAACGGAACGCTCTTGCGCATCGTGTAGCCTTCAAATTTGTATTCCGTCAAGGGAAGGCACTCATTTTGCGGGGCATCCAGGCGCTCGCGCTTCACGAGGGCTTCAGCGATCTCTTTTTGCACGGCAGCCGGGATCAGCGAGTCGCGTTGTTTTGCCGTCAATACAGAGCCCGAGGCAGGCGTCCCAAGACCAATTTGAACGCTCAGGGCGTTCATCATGCTGTCCCAATCCGTATCGGAGATCTTAAGGAGCTTGAGACCGTACCGGTAATGATCTTTCTCTTTATACTTGATCGTGTCGGTCCACTTGACCATCCCGGTAATGGGCACCGGGCGCTCGTCCACGAGGACCACAATGCTCAGCTCTGCAGCGCCATTCGGAATGGGCTGTTGCGTAAGCAGGCAAAGGCCGCCGCCGCCTATATCGAGGCCGACTGCGGGGAACCGCATGTCGGCCGTTGGCCAATAGACAGCCTGAAAAGGCTTAGCACGGCGTGGATAACGCCGGCGATCTTCTGCAGCGACTTTCGTCGTGGTCTGTGGCGCGTGAACGCTCGCGGACTTTGACACGGCCTTTACATTTGGTGCGCCCTCCCTTAAGGCCTTTAAATTGGCAGGCGCCCCCTGCGGGGCCACCTAAGAGAGGCGTATTCCGCACGCCATCCGGGAGTTGACCACATTCTTACCGTTCCTGACGAGATCAAAGCCGCACGCCTCTTCAAGAATCTCTCACAATCGGCGCTCTACGAGCACGCCCTGGCCC